>CACXGC010000022.1 GCA_902767155.1 uncultured Ruminococcus sp.
ACAAATAATAAGTCAGCCTTACGGCTGACCGGCAATTCATCCCCGACCTATAGAGGTCGGAGTCTTCTTGCCGCTTTAGGATAAAGAAAAAAATTATTCAACATCCTATTTCAGCTTTTATAAGTTCTGCTGTTTCATTTGCCAACTTTTCTATAAGCTCTTTGTTTAAACCCTCAAGCATTACACGTACAAGCGGTTCTGTTCCTGACATACGAACAAGAATTCTTCCATCGTCACCAAGCTCGTTTCTTACAGACTCAATCTTATCTTTAATAACTCTGTTTTTATAGAATCCTATTTTTCCCTTGGCAGTAACTTTAACATTAATAAGTATCTGCGGATAACGTGTCATCAAAGTTGCAATACTTGAAAGTTTTGCTTTTCTGCGATTAACAAGGCTGAGAAGTTGTGCTGCTGTAAGCTGACCGTCTCCGGTTGTTGAGTAATCCAGAAAAATAACATGACCTGACTGCTCTCCGCCAAAATTATAACCGTCACGAAGCATTGCCTCAAGAACATATCTGTCTCCCACATCAGTTGCAACAAATTTCAGACCATTATCGGAACAAAAACGACCAAAGCCCATATTTGACATGACTGTACCAACAGCAGTTTTTTTACTCAGTTTATTTCTTGATGCAAGATCTAATGCACAAATCGCCATTATGAAATCTCCGTCTATAACATTACCATTTTCATCAACAGCAAGACATCTGTCTGCATCTCCGTCAAATGCCACACCCATATCAAGATGATTATCAACAACATATTTCATAAGATTTTCCATATGTGTCGAACCGCAGTCTTTATTTATATTAACACCGTCAGGCTTATCAGAAAGCATATGACATTCTGCACCCAATTCAGTAAATAATCTTTCAGCCGTAACCGAAGACGAACCGTTTGAGCAGTCAATAGCAACTTTCATTCCGTCAAGCTTGTATGATACAGTGCTTTTTATGTGTTCTATATAATCATCAACTGCTTTTTCCGCACTTATAACATGTCCAAGCGCATCACCTGCTAATTCAGGATACGGTTTTTCACGGTCGATAACAATTGCTTCGATTTCTTCCTCAAGTGCATCAGGCAATTTATATCCATCACGGGAGAAGATCTTGATACCATTATATTCAAACGGATTATGTGACGCAGATATCATAATTCCCGCATCAGCGTTATATTTCTTGATAAGATAAGCAACTGTCGGTGTAGGCACTACTCCTAAAAGCACGACATCAGCACCAACGGAACAAAGTCCTGCTGAAAGTGCACCTTCCAACATATCAGACGATAATCTGGTATCTTTTCCGATTAGTACCTTAGGATGATTATTCTCAGAATTATCTGTCAATACCATAGCTGCTGCCCTGCCAATATTCATTGCCAATTCTGCTGTAAGCGCAGTATTTGCAATACCTCTTGCACCATCTGTGCCAAATAATCTGCCCATTACATACTCTCCTTTATAAAAATATTTTCAAGCTTGGCATTCTGTTATAATTACATTTTATTCTGTTGTTGTTTTATGTTTTAGATATGTCAGAAAAGCCGTACCGGATGCATTATCCGCAGAAAATTCCGGTTCTGCAAACCATGCATCTATACCTTTTTTCAGTTCCTCTTTAATAATTTTGTTTGACATGACACCTCCGGCAAAAATCACCGGCATATTTCCATATTTTCTAAGTATAGCATCACACATACCATAAAGTGTATTCTCAACATATTTCAGGCATAATGCAGAAACATATTCTTTTGAACTGCTGTTTTCATATTCACGGCGGCATATATTTTCGATTCCAGAAAGACAACAATCTGTGCCTTTCAGCGTTGCTTTTCCCTTTACCGACAATTTATTCTCAAGCGCATACTTTTCAAGCTCTTTTCCTGCCGGAAAATCAAGTCCCATCATAACACCGATTCTGTCTATCAATTGTCCGGCATTAAGATCGAGTGTTCTGCCAACCAATTCAACAGAAAATATATTCTCATCATCCGGACGAACTATAACTGCCTCTGTAGTTCCTCCTGATACATGAAATGCCAGAAATTTTTCTCCAATAAGATCTGTTCTCTTTGAAGAATACAATGCAGCAGCAATATGACCGCATTGGTGAGAAAACGTGTAAAGCGGCACTTTCAATACAGCCGCAAGAATCCTCGCTGCAGCTGTTCCAACTGTAAAGCAAGGCATATACGAACCCTCAGCATCTCTTGGACGCACAGAAACTCCGACGGCTGTAAATTCCCCGTCAAAATCCCCAAGTAATTTTTCTGCAATTTCCGGAAGCTGCTGCACATGATGAAAAACCGCATCACTTTGTCTTAAACCACACTCTCCATGTCGTACCGGCAGAAGCTTTTTTTGTCTGAGCATATTCGCTGTTTCACTATTATACACCGAAATGGATGTAGTATAATTACTCGTATCTATACCCAAAAAGTAGGACATCACTGCTCACCGCTTTTCGCAAGCTGCTTTGAGATTGAAGCAAGCACTCCGTTTACAAATGACCCGTCTTTAGGAACAGCAAATTCTTTTGTAAGTTCAACAGCTTCATTTATTGAAACGCTCACCGGAACATCCTTTTCGTAAATCATTTCATAAACAGCAATGCGCATTGCCGTAAGCGATACTTTTGATATACGATTTATCGTCCAGTTCCTCAGATTATCGGAAATATGCTTGTCAATCTCTTCTTTGTTCTGTTCAACGCCGCTGACCACCTGTAGGGTATAGTCACCGATCTCCGTATCTCTTGCCTGTTCAGCATCTTCTATAATAATTTTCATGTCGTCTTGGCGAAAAATCTGCTCAAATAACAGATAAAAAGCCTGCTTTCTTTCCTCACGGCGAGCCGCTGTCCATGATCCCTGTTTTTTAGAATGATCGCTCATGGCATTTTTCCTTTCTTCAAATCTTATGCATTCAGTTTGATCTTATGATATACCTTCTTGCCTTTCTTGACTACAATAAAGTTCTCGTTACCAAAGTCTTCCGCTGTCAGTACTGCTTTCACATCCGTAACTTTTTCGTCATTAACAGCAATACCATTCTGCTGTATAAGTCTTCTTGCTTCTGCCTTTGAAGGAACAAGTTTCACAAGGAAAAGAAGGTCTATAAGATTTATCTTTCCATCTGTAAAATCAGCCTCTGTTATTTCACTGAACGGCATATTGTCCGTATCAGAACCTGTTCCAAAAATTGCTCTTGCTGCCTCCAGTGCTTTATCCGCTTCCTCTTCACCATGAACAAGCTTTGTAAGTTCGTATGCAAGAATTTCTTTTGCTTTATTGAGTTCACTGTCTTTATAATGTTCCATTTCCTCAATCTGCTCTATCGGAACAAATGTAAGCATTTTCAAGCACTTTATTACATCCTGATCGGAAACATTTCTCCAGTACTGGAAGAAATCATACGGACTTGTTTTTTCAGGGTCAAGCCATACTGCACCTTTTTCCGTTTTACCCATCTTTTTACCTTCGGAATTCAGAAGAAGGTTTATCGTCATAGCGTGTGAATCCTTGCCAAGCTTGCGGCGTATAAGTTCAGTTCCGCCAAGCATATTACTCCACTGGTCATCTCCGCCAAACTGTAAATTACAGCCATATCTCTGGTATAGTGAGTAGAAATCGTAACTCTGCATTATCATGTAGTTAAACTCAAGAAAGCTAAGTCCTCTTTCCATTCTCTGCTTGTAACATTCTGCTGTCAGCATACGATTAACGCTGAAACAAGCCCCGACTTCTCTCAAAAGTTCTACATAATTCAAATTCAACAGCCAATCCGCATTATTAACCAAAAGTGCCTTACCATCAGAAAAATCAATAAAACGGCTCATCTGTTTCTTGAAACATTCACAGTTATGCTCGATATCTTCTTTCGTAAGCATTTTTCTCATGTCTGTTTTGCCTGACGGGTCGCCGATCATACCTGTGCCACCGCCAAGAAGTGCAATAGGCTTATTACCTGCCATCTGCAATCTTTTCATAAGGCTCAGTGCCATAAAATGTCCGACATGAAGGCTGTCCGCTGTAGGGTCAAAACCAATATAGAAAACAGCCTTTCCAGAATTGACCAGCTCTCTGATTTTTTCTTCATCTGTAGTCTGTGCAATCAGACCTCTTCTTTGCAGTTCTTCATAAACTCCCATTTTGTTTCTTCCTTTCGTATTCTATATGGGGACGTACAAAGAATCGCCCCCTGTTTTTTCGACAGAGGGCGATATTAACCGCGGTACCACCTCAATTTACTGCCGCCTCACAGCAACAGCCTTCACGGGTACATTCATACCCTTGTGCTTTAACGGGCACAAAACGGATCAGGCTAATCGGATTCTTTCACCTGTCGGCTCCGGGATGTATTTCTGCTGATACCTGCGAATATTTACACCAACCATATTCTCTCTGCGGCAAGCACTTCAACATACTTCTTCCCATCACAGCTGTTAGGATATAGTATAACCCACAAAAAACGATTTGTCAATCATAAATATTAATTTTCTCATTTCAAACAATATATAATAGCCGCCTGAATAATTTCACGATAATGATTCTCAGAAATCAAATTCAGATTTTATTTCTCTAAGGAAAAGTTTTTCAAGACATTCTTTTGCAGAAACTTTTCCTGATATAACGTCATTTACACCATTACATATCGGCAAATCAACGCCATATTTTTCACCAAGCAATACAAGTGCCTTAGTCGTGTCAACACCTTCTGCGAGGAGTTCAAATTTTTCTCCTCTGACAAATTTTTCTCCGAAACCTCTATTGTGACTATATTTAGAGAAAAGCGTTGCTTCATAATCCCCAAGATGGCAAAGACCATATGCAGAGAGTTCATTTCCTCCCATTGCTTTAATAAGACGTGAAATTTCTCTTGTTCCTCTTGACATCAATGCGCCTTTAAGCGATGAACGATTAAGTCCGTCTAATATACCCGCAGCAATACCAACCGTGTTCTTTGCAGCAGCTCCTATCTCATTTCCTATAAGATCCTTACCTACATAAAAACGGATGAGATCACTTGAAAACTGACTGATAAGAAATCTTTTCAGATCATCATGACGTGAATCTATTACCATACAATTTGGTATGCCATTACTGAAATCCTGCGGATGACCGGGACCAACCCAAATTGCAACCTGTGTTTCATCTGTAATATATTCCTCAACAATCTGTGTAAGACGGCAGCCTGTAGAAACTTCTATACCTTTCATACAAAGAACAATCTTCTTTCCTCTAAGGTCAAGCTGTTTCAACGTCTGCATGAATGAACGGAGTGCCTGAGAACTTATAGAAATTATCATAACATCCGCTTTGCTTACAGCAGATTCCAAATCGTCAGTAATTGTTATAGACTCTCTGAATGTAAGCATATTATTTTTTCTTGTATTTTTCAGCTCAATAAGCTGTGGTGCGTCCGACAGACCCCATATAGTAACATTATGTCCTATTTTATCAAGATACCATCCTATAAACGATCCCCATCTTCCACAACCAAGCAATGTTATATTCATTGAGAAAACCTCCGATAATAATTTGATAATACCATAATAACATACATCGCACCAAATTAACAGAGTTTTTTAGTAAAAATATAAAAAAATTTCGCCCTGCGCAAAACAGGACGAATTTTGTCAAATAGTTTCTTTTTCTAACTCCGGCATAGTTTCCTTAACAGAATGTTCTTTTTTCAGAATCAACTTCTCGATATAATAAGCTCCTATTGATGATAATATTCCCAAAACCGCACCAAATGCAACATCTGTCGGAAAATGAACATAAAGATACAAGCGTGAAAATGCTATCAACGCTGCGAGAATATACATACATACTCCAAGCTTTTTATTGTAAATAAAACATATCGTTGCCGCACTGAATGCGAAAAATGTATGACCTGATGGAAATGAAGGATCAATCTCCGGAGGCACAATAATCTGTATAGTAGTGTTAAGATCATAGGGACGAACCCGATTTACGATAGGCTTGAAAGTAAAATTGCATGGTATCAAATCAAACAGTAGCGTAAATGTAAGAGTTTTTCCAAACTCCTTTGTTTTCTTAAAAAACAGCGACCCTAAAGCCATTATAATCCAAGCAGCCCCAAAAGCACCAAGCATTGAAATCATCGGCATAATAATATCAAGCCAGCCGTTTCTCAAATTATTCTGAATATAATTCAGAACCGCAAATTCCCAATCCATAAATGCGCCGTTACTGAAAACTTATAAAAAGTTATAAAATCAACTTTTACGTTCCATTCCTTGTTCACCGTGTCCATTTTCGATAATAAATCTACTCATGTTTGATATGACACTCCAAAGGCGTAAATTCCCCACTA
>CACXGC010000023.1 GCA_902767155.1 uncultured Ruminococcus sp.
CCCCGGCGGCCGTTAGCCGTTATCCTGCCCTGTGGAGCCCGGACTTTCCTCGGGTGCGGCCTTTCGGCACTGCATCCGCAGCTGTTTATCCCACTCAATTGTTATTATAGTATCTTTTGGTAAACTTGTCAACATATCAGAAAAGCAAAATAATCAGGGCTGTCGTACTAAGAACTTTTTCTTTTGTGACAGTCTGTTTTTACCCTCCGGCGCTTTGTGCACCGTTACTGAATTGGAGACATTAGAGCCTTGCGCTGCCTGTATCTCTTGCAGCCTGCATAACAGCTTTTGCCACTGTCTGACCGATACGCTTATCGAAAGCATGAGGGAGAACATACTCTTCTGTAAGTTCGTCATCGCTTACGAGTGAGGCAATAGCATAAGCAGCAGCTATTTTCATTTCGTCATTGATTTCTCTTGCACGGCAGTCGAGCGCACCACGGAAAATGCCGGGGAAACAAAGCACATTGTTAATCTGGTTCGGAAAATCTGAGCGTCCTGTGCCGATAACTCTTGCGCCGCCTTCTTTTGCGAGGTCAGGCATAATTTCCGGTGTAGGATTAGACATTGCAAAAACTATAGCGTCCTTGTTCATAGAAGTAACCATTTCTTTGCTTACAATGTTAGGTGCAGAAACACCAATAAATACATCTGTTCCTACCATTGCATCAGCAAGTGAGCCTTTGAGGTGTTCACGGTTTGTAACCTTTGCCATTTCTGCCTTTGCGGAATTGAGTCTGCTGTCACCCTCACAGATAATACCAACGCTGTCACAGATAGTAAGATGCTGAACACCCATTTTCATGATAAGCTTGCCGATAGCTATTCCGGCAGAACCTGCGCCATTGATAACTACTTTTATATCGCCGATATCTTTCTTCACAAGTTTCAGGGCATTTACAAGTGCGGCGGCAACTACAACTGCTGTACCGTGCTGGTCATCGTGAAATACAGGTATATCACAGATTTCCTTGAGTTTTTTCTCAATCTCGAAACATCTCGGAGCAGCTATATCTTCGAGATTTATTCCGCCGAAACTGCCTGAAATAAGATATATTGTTCTTACTATCTCGTCAACGTCTTTTGAACGGATACAAAGCGGAAATGCGTCAACATTGCCGAATTCCTTAAACAGCGCACATTTGCCTTCCATAACAGGCATACCTGCCTCAGGTCCGATATCACCAAGACCAAGTACTGCTGTACCATCGGTAATAACTGCCACAAGATTATTTCTTCTTGTGAGTTTGAAAGACAGGTCGTAATTTTTCTGAATTTCAAGACATGGTTCTGCAACGCCCGGAGTATATGCGAGTGAAAGTTCCTCCGAATTTGTAATAGGCGCACGGGAAATGACTTCGATCTTTCCGTTCCAGTCGTAATGTTTTTTGAGTGATTCCTTTCTGATATCCATTTGTAACTTTCCTTTCCTTGAAAAATGATTTCGTATATTATTTTCGGAACAACAATCAGTCGTTATTCTCTATCTTGAGGAGATTCAGTTTATTTTTAGCCTTGAAGCCTGTTTTGTTCCACAAAGCAACTGCTGATGCATTGCCGACATGAGCATATAAAACAGGTGTAAGTTCTCTGTTCTTTATCTGATTGACAGCGTACACGCACATTTTATAGCCGAATCCCTGACGGCGGCGGTCAGCAAGTACTGCAATTGACTTGATACGGCTGTATTTGTCGGTATTGCTGCCGATAACAACATTTGCAATCATTTTTCCGTCTTTGATAAGTGCGTACTGTTCCATGTCAAGATACTCACTTACCTTGCGGTCAAACTTATTGTTCCAGTGAAATTCGTCACAAAGCTGTCTGTAAAACTCTGTGACCAGCTTTACATGATCTGTATTTTCTTTGTCTATGAGGATAATCTTCTCGTCCTCAGCCGGTTTACTGCCATCGGCATCTGTTATCTTTCCGCCGTTGTAGGTGTAAACTGCAAGCGAAAGCTCATCTTTTACAACATAGTTTATCTCAAGCGTCGTAAGCGCATAAAGATCAGAGAAGTTTCCGGCAACTTCTTCTTTCAGATAAATTTCTGCCTTTGGTATACCGCAGTCACGGATAAAACGGCAGATGTCAATAAGCTTGTTTGTATCCTCTTTAATAGTCGATGAAGTCCAAAGCCATACACGATTACCTTTTTTTGAAACGAGTATGATAACATTTTTGTGGTCGGAATAAAGATTGAAATATGTTTCTCTTCTGCCTGCTTCTATCGTGTTGAATATAAGCGAATCGGCAATATATTCTTTGTGGTTAAAAATTTCATCATTTCCGCTGATTTTATCAAAAATAGTAGCCATAAAAAAGCCTCCTGATTCTTCGGCTCTACTGCCGGGGATAATAGATTTTTACGAAAAAATCTTGTAAATATTTTAACCCTTTTTGCCGGATTTTTCAATACATATACTCAAGATTTTGTCTTATTTTTCGGGATAATTTCCGAGAAAAGAAAAATCTGTAAGTTCGTCCGAAAGCGCACAAAGCAGGCTGACTGTATTTTTCTCCGCCGTAGTGCCTGTGAAATCAAGATAGAACATATATTCAAATGCTCTGCCGAAAATCGGACGGGATTCTATTTTTGTCAGGTTCAGACCGTGTGCTGCGAAACGGCACAAAATACTGTACAGTGAACCGGTTACATGGGGCAGTGCGAAACATAGACTGATTTTGTCGGCATTATCTGCAATGTAAATATTTTTCGATATCACGATAAAGCGTGTTGTATTGTTCGGGTTATTCTGAAATCCTCTCAGAAGAATGTCAAGACAGTATTGAGCGGCTGCTTCTTCGGAACATATTGCTGCTGCTGTCATATCATCGTCGAGAGAAACTTTTTCAGCTGCCTGAGCAGTGCTGACGAATTCCCTTATTTTAATCGAGGGGTGTGCGTTCAGGTAATCGGAACATTGTGACAATGCTTGCTGGTGCGAATAAACTTTGCCTATTTTATCAGCCGATACACCTTTTTTTGCTGCGAGACAATGGTCTACAGGCAAATCAACTGCTGCTGCGATATGAAAGCGATACTGTAACATAAGGTCGTAAACCGCTGTTACCGAACCGGCAGAACTGTTTTCTATCGGCACTATGCCGAAATCTGCTTCACCGTTCTGTATAGCCTGAAATACATTCCTGAACGGGGAGAAAAATTTTATTTCTGCATTCGGAAAAAGTTTTACGGCAGCCTTATGTGCATAAGCTCCTGACGCTCCGAAACAGGCGATACGTATGTTTTCCGACTTGAAAGGAATATCCTTTTCAGCTGAAAAAATTTCGTTTTTAAGCTTTGAACCGCTGCCCATCATGTCATGCTGAACAGCACGGCTCAGCTCCATTATTGTAGCGTAAAGCAATCTTGCGCTGCTGCCATATTCTCCGGCACTTTCCGCCGCCTCGTCAAGAACCTGATTTTCACGCTCAGTATTAAGTACAGGAATACCGTTTTCTATTTTGTACTGTGCTACCTGTTTTGAACATTCCATTCTTCTGCAAAAAAGTTCTGTTATCTGGCGGTCAATCGCATCAATTTCGTCTCTTATCGGTTTCAAACTCATATTTCACACTTCCTTATTTATTTAGCATTTGTGAACGTGCAAGCAGCTCTGTAACTGCTACAGCGGCAGCCGCTTCTACTACAGGAACGGCTCTCGGGACAATACAGGGGTCATGTCTGCCGTTTATAAATAGTGTAGTATCTTTGCCGCTTGTCAGGTCAACAGTTTTCTGTTCTGCTGAAATTGACGGTGTAGGCTTGAATGCCGCACGGAAAATTACAGGCATACCCGAAGTTATTCCGCCGAGAATACCGCCGTGATTATTTGTTCGTGTAACGACCTTATCACCGCTGTAACAGAATTCGTCATTGTTCTGACTGCCCTTCATCTGAGCGGCATCAAATCCTGCGCCGAATTCTATACCTTTCACCGCCGGTATACCGAATACTATCGAGGATATGACGTTTTCAACACCGTCAAACATCGGTGAACCTACACCGGCAGGAATTCCGACTATAGCACATTCTACTGTGCCGCCTATACTGTCCTGTGCAAGACGACACTGTTCGATAAGTTCACGCATAGATTCTTCTTTTGACGTGTCAATAAGTCCGAATGAAACGGATGAAAGTCTTTCAATAAGCTGTGACGGTATCGAAACAGGGTCGAATGTACTGTCTTTTATGTTTCCGACAGAGGCAATATGTGCGGCAATGAAAATTCCTCTGCGGCTGAGTATCTGACGGCATACAGCACCGGCAAATACAAGCGGTGCTGTCAGTCGTCCGGAAAAGTGACCGCCGCCTCTTATATCGTTAAATCCGTGATATCTTACATAGCCGGTATAATCCGCATGACCGGGGCGAGGACACGATAACACATTTCCATAATCCTGAGAACGTGTGTTTGTATTGCGTATCACAGCACAAAGAGGTGCGCCTGTTGTTGTATCATTCAGAACACCGGACAGTATTTCGGGAAAGTCCTTTTCAAGGCGTGGTGTTGCTGTTTTATCACGTCCGGGAGCACGGCGAGCCATTTGCTTATATATTTCTTCCATATCAAGCTTTTCACCGGACGGCAGACCGTCTAATACGACACCGATACCGTTTCCGTGACTTTCTCCGAAAATTGATATTTTTATCTCATTCCCCCATGATGACATCGGCTTTTCCTCCTAATTTTCTGAAATCCTCGAAAAATGACGGATATGATTTATTCACGCTTTCCATATCGGTAACAGTTATCTTGTCTTTGCAGCGTACAGAAGCAGTAGACAATGACATAACGATACGATGGTCATTGTATCCTAAAACAAAACCGCCGTCAAGCGTGTCCTTTCCGTCAATTATAAGCCCGTCAGCGGTTTCTGCGACAGACGCACCAAGTCGGTTCAGACCGTCACGCATTGCCGCCAGACGGTCACATTCTTTTATGCGAAGTCTTGCAGCTCCTGTAATTACAGTACGTCCTTCGGCAAAAGCTGCTGTTACTGCCAGTGCCGGAACCATATCAGGAATATTTTCCGCATTTATGTTTATGCCCCTGAGCTTTCCGCTGTGCATGATGATTTTACCGTTTTCCTCACGGATATCAGCACCGAAACGGCGGTATATATCCACACATTCTTTATCACCCTGTGCCGAATTTGTCGAAAGATTATCTATTGTTATATCTGAGCCAAGAGCAGCTGCTGTCATGAAAAAAGCAGCCTGTGACCAGTCGCCCTCGACAGTGAAATTACGTGGACGATAATTTTGTCCTCCGTGAATAATCCAGCCGGTTTCTGTTTGCGTCACATTAACACCGAACTCTGACATTATATCAGTAGTCATACGTATATATCCGACAGACTGAGCCGCAGATGTAAGGCGTATTTCGCTGTCGCCGTCCAGAAGAGGAAGGGCAAGCAGCAAACCTGTTATAAACTGTGAGCTTATATTTCCGGGTATCTCAAACAGACCGCTTTTCAGCTTTCCGTTTATTTCAAGGGGCAGACCGCCTTCTGTCACGACATTTACACCATTTTTGGGCAGACAGTCCGTATAAACGCCGATTGGACGTTCTGGGAGTTTTCCGTGACCCACAAAATGAACATTCATTCCTCCTGCGGCTGCTGTGGGGATAAGAAAACGCAGTGTTGAACCGCTTTCCCCGCAGTCGAGGACATTATTTTTTCCGCTGAAAATGTTCGTTCCGTCAACTGTCAATGTATCGCCGTTGATATCCAGTTCCGCACCAAGAGAGCGCATACATTCTATTGTTGCTTGTATATCATTTGAAAGTGCTATCGGTCGGATAAGGCTTTTACCTTTTGAAAGTGACGCACAAATTATTGCACGGTGAGCCGCACTTTTTGAAGGCGGTACAGATACAGAACCTTTCAGAATTCCAGGACTTACTACTATACTATGCAAAAAAACACTTCCTTTTTACAAATTATTCCGATTTCCGACTTTTGTTTTGGTGTCGGCAATCAGATTTTCCAAAAAATCTGACCAATAATATAATACCATAACAGGATTGAAATGTAAAACGTGAATTTGAAATATCAGAAAAAATTCGGATTTAACACGTTTCAACAACTTTTCAACATATATTGTATTCTGATAGTATAGATAAATAGCGGTTTTTCAACATTTTCAACACTCTAATGTTGAAAAGTGGAAAACTCAGTGTTGAAAAACATCTGCTGTAATCAATTAACTGATGATGAATTTCACTTTTGAACAGATATTGATGTCTTTTTTTAGCATGAAATTCTCTCAGCTATGAAATTTTACTAATTTTTCATGAAATCATTAATCGGCTTGGTGATAATTACGACTTGATTTTATATCAAATCGGGATTATTATGTAATAGTGGTTTTGTTTCTTTGTGAAAAAATGGAGAAAGGTTGGTGAAGTTTTATAATGTCTGAAAATAAGGAAGAAGAGAAAAAAGCTCCGCGTAAGATAATTCGTTTTCCGGAGATATTGAAGATAGATTTTGATAAGCCGGTACCGTTTCGCCAGCAGTTTGCGGTTATGTGTACGATTCTGATAATATCATGTCTGCTGTTTACGGTAATATATGTTCAGCAGTTGTTCTCAGGCGGTGTTGAAGTTACAAACGGGTCGGAAGAATCGGAAATTTCTGCCGCAAGTACAGAAGAGTCGGAAACATCGGAAGAAAATGATTCGTCAAAGTCGGAAGAAACAAGTCAGGCAAGCGGTGATAACAAGAATGTTGTGAAGCCTTTGAAAGTGGAAACAGCCTCGGAAGAATTGCTCGGTGAAATGACATTTGTGATAAAAGATTATGCCGAACTGCATGACGGAAGTCTTATTCTTGTAAATAAGGATTATTCCTGCCGCTATGACGGTGAAAATGTTGACCCGATTTTTTCGACGAAATCAAGTTCGTATGTGATTTTTGACAATAGTGTGAGCCTTGAGCAAAACGCTGCTTCAAGCCTTAACTATCTGATGGATGATTTCGCAGAAAAGTATGGCGATACGGATATTATGATAGCCTGCGGTTATCGCAGTTATGAAGATCAGGTCGGACTTTACAACGGGGAAGTCCAAAACGTAGGTTCGTCCGAAGCCGATAAATGGGTAGCACCTCCGGGTTACAGTGAACATCAGACCGGTTTTGCACTGGATCTTGACCTGAATGCAGAAGGTATAAACGGTATAAATTTCGACGGAAATGGAAATTACTCATGGCTGACAGAACATTGTTCGGAGTATGGTTTTGTCATCAGATACATTCAGGGAAAAGAGGATATTACCGGTTTTTCATATGAACCGTGGCATTTGCGCTATGTAGGAATTCCGCACAGCTTGTATATCACTCAGAGCGGTATCGTACTTGAGGAATATATCGAATTTGTTCACAAATATGATGTAAGCAAACCGCTGCTTTTGGAGAAGGATGAAGAAAACCGCTGGTGTGTGTATTATGTTCCGGCAGGTGACAATGATGAAATAAATGTTCCTGTTCCTGTAGGTTACGAATACGAGATATCAGGCGATAATTACAGCGGTTTTATCGTTACAGTAAAATTATGACATACAAAAAATGGGCTGTCGCACTGCGTTTCTTTTACGCTTGTGCGGCAGCTCGTTTTTTTTACTCGTCCGTAGTTTCGTCTATATCTTCCGGCAGAGATTCGGTTCCGTTTATTTCATGGTGATATGTCGGAACAATCTCGGCGATTATTTCCTCTACATGAGTTTTGTTGTTATTATTTGCGGCGTAGTAGAGATTTTTCAGATAACCCAGAAAAAGTTCATTGCTGAATTCTATCGGTTTGCCGATATAGATTTTTTTGTTGTCGGTTTTGGTTATGCCTTCCTCATTCAGAAGAAGTTCTTCAAACAGTTTTTCACCCGGACGAAGACCTGTATATTCTATCTTGATATCTTCATAAGGTTTAAAGCCTGACAGACGTATGAGATTTTCAGCAAGTACCCTTATTTTAACAGGTTCGCCCATATCAAGAATGAATATTTCTCCGCCCTTTGCAAGACTGCCTGCTGTAAGCACAAGAGAGACTGCTTCCGGAATTGTCATGAAATAGCGTATGATATCCGGATGGGTAACGGTAACAGGACCGCCGGTTCGTATTTGTTCCTTGAAAAGAGGTATGACAGAGCCGTTTGAGCCGAGTACGTTTCCAAAACGAACGGCGACAAAATTTGTTTTGCTGCGCCGTCCCATCATCTGTATTATCATCTCACAGATACGCTTTGAAGCGCCCATTACGCTTGTAGGATTCACAGCTTTATCTGTTGATATCTGAACGAAATTTTTGACATGAAATTTATCTGCTGTTTCAGCAAGTTTCAGTGTACCGAAGACATTATTTTTGACAGCCTCTTCGGGATTTGTTTCCATCAGTGGAACGTGCTTGTGCGCAGCGGCATGGAATACAACATCAATATGTTTTGTGCGGAAAATATGCTCCAGTTTTTTTCTGTCCCTGACAGATGCGATTTGCACCTCAAAAGAAAGGTCTGTGCCGTGTTTGCGTATAAGTTCCTGTTGTATTTCATAGGCGTTATTTTCGTAAATATCAAGGATAATAAGATGTTTCGGCTTGAGCCTTGCAATCTGGCGGCACAATTCAGAGCCTATCGAACCGCCGCCGCCTGTTACAAGAACAGTTTGTCCTATGATATATTTTCCGTATTTTTCCGTATCAAAAACAACGGGTTCACGGCCAAGAAGGTCATCAACTTCAACCTGACGGATTGAAGAAGTTATCGGCACACCTGAGGTCATGAGGTTGTATATATTAGGAATAATTTTGACTTCGAGGTGTGTTTTTGTGCAGGCATCGAGAATACGTTTTTTGTCTGTAACGCTTATCTGAGAGATTGTAAACAGAATTACTTCGATACCGTTTTCGGCACATATTTCCGGTATTTCGTAAGTTGTACCGACAATTTCAACACCTGATATACGGCGGTGAAGTTTTTCCTTGTTATCATCAACGATACAAACGGGGATATATTCGTTTCCGGGAGTTTTGGAAAGCTCGCTGAGTACGGAAACAGCGCCCTCGCCTGCGCCGATTATCATGAGACGTTTTTTAGCTTTTTGAGCGAGGTTTCTTCTTTCGAGAATTTTGTTAAGCCTGTACACTATGCGGAACATCATCACGAAGAATGCGGACATTAGTGCAAAGGTCACATATACCCGTGAGCCGAGGTTAAAACTGCTGTTCCATAATCCTATGCTCATTGTAATGAGCATAAATATCAGGTTTGCTGTCAAAGATGCTATTCCGGCGTAGAAAAAGTCTTCTATATCGGCATACCGCCAAAGTTTGTTATACAAACGGAACAAGACGAAAGTAGCGGTAAAGCACACATTTTCAATCAGCAGTCCCCATAAAAAAACGCTGATATCGCCGCTGAGAGCGAAATTGTATTTATTGATGCCGTAAGCCATATAGTACGACAGATTCCACAGAAGAAAGTCGGACAGAAAGAGTATAGTTCTTCTGTGTTTAGTAATTGCGCTATAGAATTTCATTATCATTCTCCGTTACTTGTAATACTGATACGATTATAGTACTTTTTCAGCGAAATTACAATATAAAAAATGTCAGTATGTAAAATAGCGGGCAGCCATGCCGAGAAGAAATCCGCCAATTCCAAGAACTAATGTAAGCAGTCCGGCTAAACCTGAGAAAAAGCTGGATAGTACATAACCGGCATTCATTCCTGTCACAGCGCAGAAAAGAGTTACACCTATCAGCGAGATTGAAAACATAACGGCAAGTGACATTGCACCGGCAATAAGTGTTTTAAATGCGGTGTTAAGGTAGTCTATGCTGCATACTTTATGCATTGTATAAAAGCCTGCTATTGCACCGGGAACCCACGGTATCATTCCAAGGAATCTTATGACAGTTCCGAGTATTGTAAGAATTATTGCAGCAGCTGCACCGATAGCACCGCCCTTTATGCCTGCAATCAGAGTATCGTCTAACGGGCGTGTTTCTTCTGTAGACTTATTTCTGTCTGTTGATTGCACACGGCTTTCCGCAATGATATTTTCGTGTTTTTTTTGCAGTTCTATTTCGCCCTTGCACACATCGCATACGGTATGGATATTATTTTCATAGAAATATATCTGTAGGGCGCAGTTTCTTCTGCATATAGAGCATGATGGGAGCAGGTCAAATTTTTCTATTGTTTCACTAACAAGTTCAACTGCTGTTTGAAGATTTATTTTGTTGTATTCATCAGAGCTGATATTGTATTTTAATTCAAGCTTTCCGACTGTATACGATACGAAGATACAGGTAGAGTTTCTTGTTTTTTCACGAAGGAAATTATCAATTTCAAAATCAAGTTCGCCTTTTGCAGGGGAGCAGTTAAGAACAAAGTCGTATACAGTGCTGTCTGTATAAAGCAGCAAATACATTTCGTTTACGATTATGGTGTAAACATTTTCTTTCAGTTCTTCAA
The DNA here is from genome assembly GCA_902767155.1 of uncultured Ruminococcus sp. GTDB lineage: Bacteria > Bacillota > Clostridia > Oscillospirales > Acutalibacteraceae > UBA1213. The sequence goes on from CACXGC010000023.1 coordinate 10,482, forward strand.
ATCCCAGACTTTTTATAAGTTCTTTGTCAGACATTGGACTAAGCACCTCCGGTCAAAAAAAACGGGGAATGCCGCCGTAACGACATACCCCGGTAAAGTTTATATTTGCGTCTGATTATTTGGATTTAACCTTCCAAAGCTCGTTAGCATATTCAAGGATTGTACGGTCAGAAGAGAACTTACCGCAGTTTGCAGTATTCTTGAGGCACTTGTAACCGAATGCTCTCTTGTCCTTATAATCGTTGTTTACTCTTATCTTTGTTTCGATGTAGTCAGGAAGATCTCTAAGGATGAAGTAATGATCTGCCGGATGCCATGTTGCGCCCTTGAGGAGAGAATCATGAAGTTCAGCAAATGAACCTTCGCCTGTCTTACCGCCGTCTGAGAAGTGGCCGTCGATAAGTGTATCAATAACTCTCTTCATTTCCGGATTTTCGTCATAGAGTTTCTTCGGGTCATAATCTTTCTTAAGCTCGTTGATTTCTTCAACTCTTGCGCCGAAGATATACTCGTTTTCTTCACCTGCACATTCAGCGATTTCGATATTTGCGCCGTCATATGTACCGATCGTAACAGCACCGTTAGCCATGAACTTCATATTTGAAGTACCGGAAGCTTCTGTGCCGGCTGTAGAGATCTGCTCATGAATATCTGCTGCCGGAATGATCTTTTCTGCATAAGATACGTTGTAGTTAGAAACGAATACAACTTTCATCTTGTTGTTTACTTCCGGATCGTTATTGATAAGTTTTGCGATCTCGTTGATATACTTGATTATAGCCTTAGCTCTCGCATAACCCGGAGCAGCCTTTGCACCGAAGATAAATGCTGTCGGTGTGAAGTTCGGGAGTTTGCCTTCCTTAATACGGAAGTAGATAGCCATGATTGAGAAAGCGTTCATAAGCTGTCTCTTATACTCATGCAGACGTTTAACCTGAATATCGAAGAAGAAGTCAGGGTCGATATAGATACCTTCATGTTTCTGAATGAACTCGGAAAGTTCTTTCTTCTTCTGATACTTGATACCGCTGAACTTGTCGATATTTTCCTGTGTAAGATGATCTTCAAGTTTCTTGAGTTCGTCAAGGTTGCGGAGCCACTTGCTGCCGATGAGGTCAGTAATGAACTCTGAAAGTTCAGGGTTGCAGAGACCGAGCCAACGACGCTGTGTAACACCGTTTGTCTTGTTCTGGAAACGCTCAGGATAGATAGCATACCACTCTTTGAGAGTTTCATCTTTGAGGATCTGTGTATGAATAGCAGCAACGCCGTTTACATATGTTGAAATATATGTAGCCATTCTTGCCATGTGTACACGATGACCGTCGATGATCTGCATATTATCCATATCTTCCTTAGAAACTCCTCTTTCCTTGAGTTCTGCCATGAGCTTGTCATTGATTCTGACGATAATCTCATAGACATCAGGAATAACGGATTTCATAAGTTTGATATCCCATTTTTCAAGAGCTTCCTGCATAACTGTGTGGTTAGTGTAGGAGAATGTCTTACGGGCAACATCAAGAGCCCAGTCGAAATCGCAGCCGTCATTTGTAAGAAGTCTTACGAATTCAGGGATAGAAATTGTCGGATGTGTATCATTAAGCTGGATAGCTGTTTCTTCAGCGAAGTGAGAAAGATCTATGCCGTGTCTTGCCTTGTATCTCTTGAGGATATCCTGGAGAGATGCGGAAGAGAAGAAGTACTGCTGTTTCAGACGAAGCACTTTTCCCTCATAGCTGTTATCGTTCGGATAAAGAACCTTAGAGATGTTTTCCGCATCGTTCTTTTCCTTAACAGCCTCATCGTACTTGCTGTCGTTGAATTCAAGGAAATTGAAGTTGCTTATAGCTTCTGCTTCCCAAAGACGAAGAGTATTTATGTTCTTTGTGCCGTAGCCGATAATAGCCATATCATAAGGAACGGCTTTTACTGTCTGGTCAGCAAAGTTTACTGTAACTGTATCTTCACTTCTTCTGATGCACCACGGGTCGCCGAAACGCTGCCAGTCGTCAGCTACTTCTACCTGATAACCGTCAACGATTTCCTGCTTGAACAGACCGTACTTATAGCGGATTCCATAGCCGTCGAGCGGAACATCATGTGTTGCAGCAGAATCAAGGAAACATGCAGCAAGTCTGCCAAGACCGCCGTTACCGAGTGCTGCGTCGTCGATTTCTTCAAATACGTTGATATCGACACCCTTGTCAGCAAGGAGTTTCTTTGTCTGTTCGAGAACGCCCATTGCATACAGGTTATTGTACATCATACGACCCATCAGGAATTCAGCAGAGAGGTAGTAAGCTCTTCTCTGGTTTTCATGATTTCTTTTGCTCTCAGCCCATCTTTCAGAGATTTCGCCCATCATAGCCTTGCCGAGTGCTTCATGAAGTTCAGCAGGAGAGAGTTCGCTGAGCTCTTTGCAATACTCGTTCTTTGCGGTAAGTACGAGGTTGTCGATAATGGCATTTTTCTTCATCTTTTTGTCATCCTCC
>CACXGC010000024.1 GCA_902767155.1 uncultured Ruminococcus sp.
CGGCAATTCATCCCCGACCTATAGAGGTCGGAGTCTTCTTGCCGCTTTAGGATAAAAAAACATTTACCTTATCTCAACGATCAGTTTCATTGCTGTACGTTCAACGCCGTCAATTTCTATCAAAGTAAAAGCCGGCACACAGACAACATCAATTCCCATCGGTGCGAGGTAGCCTCTTGCAACGGCGATAGATTTAAGTGCCTGATTTGTTGCACCTGCTCCGACAGCTTGAACTTCGACACAGCCGTAATCTCTCACAACTCCGGCGATAGCACCGGCAACTGAATTAGGTGAGGATTTTGATGATACTTTAAGTATTTCCATTTTCCGAATCTCCTTATCAAATTAATAATTTTCTCAACAAACTATCTTCTGTGTGACCGAACAAATAACACATATTCCCCCTAAAAAATGTGAACTCTCTGCGAAAAATCTCACTGATAAGACGATTGTAAAGAATAGCCATAACTAATATAATAACCATAAATAAAGAAATATGCAAGCATTTTCTTAAAATATTCTTGTTTTCGACAAAAAATTATGAAATTTCTAAACGTTTCAGTGAAATTGTTGTACCATTTTTCTCATTTATTTCATAAATTATGCAATTCATCTTACATTTCCCGTCAGCTGTTTCAAAACGCACAGGAAGTTTTTCACGGAACTTTTTTATAGCAAGCTCTTTTTTGACACCAAGCACCGAAACAGCCGGACCCGTCATTCCGACATCAGTAATATAGCCTGTTCCGTTTGGCAATATCATCTCGTCAGCGGTCTGAACGTGTGTATGTGTACCGAAAAACGCAGAAACACGTCCGTCAAGATAATAAGCAAGCGCAAGTTTTTCGGCAGTAGCTTCTGCATGAAAATCAACAACCGTTATGCGTGTACCAAGCTTTTCTATGAGCTTATCCGCAGCCGAAAACGGGTCATCCAGACTTTCAAGAAACATACACCCCATAAGGTTTATCACACCGACCTGAATACGTCCGAAATCGTACACAGCAAAACCCTTTCCAGGTGTAGTGCCATCGGGATAATTTGCCGGACGCAGCAAGAACGGAGATTCGTCATACATAGGGTAGCACTCTTTGCGGCGGAAACTGTGATTACCTCCGGTTATGATATCGACTCCGCTGGAAAATATAAAATTTGCCGCTGACGGAGTGATACCGTTACCATCCGCAGAATTTTCCCCATTTGCTATAACGAGGTCAATCCCCTCTGTTTTTTTAAGCTGCGGAAGTTTTTCACGAAGGAATTTACAACCTATTGTTCCAACTATATCTCCTATTGCAAGTATTCTCATTTACACCATCCTGTCCCGATGCTACCTAAAAATTGGCACTTTATACACTACATATTTTAGGATTTTTTCGTATTATTGTCAATTGCTTTTCAAAAAAAATTAAGATTATTTATGATTTTTTTCGTACTAATATATACAAATATGTGTATTTGTCGCATAATTCCGTTTTTTTCAACAAAAAGCTGATGGGTTATTTGACGAGCACAAATTTCTTGAGAAAAAAGGCTGTCGTAAAAGAAAAAATTCTTAGTGCAACAGCCCGCAAATTTTAGACTAAAACGCAGGAGTTATTATCCGCTAAAATCATTCTCCGCAGCCGCAGCCGCAATTTTTTCTGCCGTCTGACGGGCAATTTTTCGGGAAAAATTCACCTGTCGGAAATTCTATACTGCTGAACAGTTCGCAAGGGTCTTCTGAGCTTGCTATACATTCCTTTTTGGGCATACAGAAATCATATGCCGGTATCATCATCTGAACATTTCTTTCAAGCTGTACGATAGTAAACATACCGATTGAAACCTGTACTTCCTTGTCGCTTTCGCCCTGAGCAAATTCTCCGCCAAAGCGGCGCATAATGCTTTCCGGTATTCTGCACGGCGGCATCGGGCAGGGCTTTCTTCTCTCGCAAAGTCTTGCGGAAAGTGCTATCGGTTCGGCAACCTGAACAACGGCTTTCGGGCAGTTCTGGCTTACTGTGCTGAAACTGTCGGGAGAATCCGGACAGTCAGAAGTGTAAATTTTAACATTGCCCTCGCTGCCGAAAAGAACCGCTCTCTTTGAGAACACTGCAAGACCCTTTACAGGCATTGGCAGAGCATTAGGCGCCATATAAGCCTCAAGACTGACATCAAAATAATAGGTCATGTCGATGGCATAATATCCGCTATGGAACGGTACAGGCTGCAAAGTAACCGCAACATTGCACACGCTCACTCCGCCAAGTCGTACACTTGTAGCCTTGTCTATAAGGCACTGTGCAGGCTTTGTCAGCATAACGGGCAGATCTTCAAGACAATCTTTGTCCGAGCACGAATCATAGATTCTCGGCGCATTTATACATACAGCCTCTTTTATTTTATCATAGCGAAATTCATCATCGCATCCGATAATATTTTCAGACATAACAGTTTCCTCCTTATTATGGTTATACCACCATAATATGATGAAATCCGCATTATGTGAAAAAAGCTGTTCCCCCGCCGGAGCAAGAGAACGAGGGGTTATTTAATGACTGTCACCTTACATTTTGCTTGTTTTCCGTTATATGTGCGGACGTGGTTTACCTTTATTGCCGTAACAATAAAGCCAGCGATAGCAATGAAAAAATCCAACTCCCTCCGTTTTTAACTTACTTGTGTGAGAAAAGTTCAACTCACTTGTAAGTTGGCGGAGGGGGGGTTATTACTTTGTTACATGATTTATAAGACCGCCGTCAGCTATGATACTCTGAATAAATGGCGGAAAAGGCTCTGCCTGATAAGTTTTGCCTGTAGTTTTGTCGGTAATAACGCCTGTGTCGAAATCGACTTCTACTTCATCGCCGGCTTTGATTTCCTTTGCAGCGGAATCACATTCAAGAATCGGGAGTCCGATATTGATAGAATTACGGTAAAAAATTCTTGCAAAAGTTGATGCTATAACACAGCTTATACCCGATGCCTTGATAGCAATAGGAGCGTGTTCTCTTGAAGAACCGCAGCCGAAATTCTTTTCTGCTACCATAATATCGCCATTCTTTACTCTTTTGGTAAAGTCGATGTCGATATCCTCCATACAGTGGGATGCAAGCTCACTGTGAGAGCTCGTATTAAGATATCTTGCCGGAATGATAACATCTGTATCGACATTATCGCCGTATTTGTGTACAGTTCCATGTGCTTTCATTTCTTTTCCTCCTCTCAGACTTTAGCCGGGTCGGTGATATATCCTGTTACAGCACTTGCCGCAGCTACTGCCGGAGATGCAAGATATACTTCTGA
>CACXGC010000025.1 GCA_902767155.1 uncultured Ruminococcus sp.
GCGTTCAAACCGGGCTCTGCAACAAGCTATGATGTAAAATCAGTAGTAATGGATGCTAACGGCAGAACAACCGAAAAAGTTTTCACTATTAAAGTAACAAAGTAATATCTGAATCGAAACAGGAAACTGCACGAAAAGCGGTTTCCTGTTGTTTTTTGCATGAAAAAACCGTCCTGATTTTGCAAGTGCTCTTTCAAGACGGTTGTTAGTCTGAGTTTATGTTTTTTTACAGACGCACAGGTATGCTGCGTTCTTTCAGATAGTCTTTCAGTTGACCGATAGAAATTTCCCCGAAATGGAAAAGTGATGCGGCAAGCACAGCATCAGCCTTTCCGAGAGTGAAAGCGTCATAGAAATGTTCAAGTTTTCCTGCGCCGCCTGAGGCAATGACCGGAATACCTACATTTTCGGATATGGCTCTTGTCAGTTCCAAATCATACCCGTTTTTAACGCCGTCACAGTCCATGCTTGTCAGAAGAATTTCTCCTGCTCCACGTTTTTCAGCTTCAACAGCCCATTTCACAGCATCAATGTGTACATTGATTCTGCCGCCGTGAGTATATACGTCCCAGCCTGAACCGTCGGGTCTTCTTTTTGCGTCAATTGCGGTAACAACGCACTGACTGCCGAATTTATAAGCAGCCTCATTTATTATATCGGGATTATTTATTGCCGCCGAGTTTACAGAAACTTTATCAGCACCCGCTCTGAGAATGGCGGTAAAATCGTCAACAGTTCTGATACCTCCGCCGACAGTGAATGGTATGAAAACGCTGTCTGCGACTCTGCGTACAATGTCGGTCATAATATTTCTTGCATCGCTTGAGGCGGTTATATCAAGCAGTACTAACTCGTCAGCACCCTCTTTGTCGTATACTTTTGCACATTCTACAGGGTCGCCGGCATCACGAAGATTGACAAAGTTAGTTCCTTTTACGACTCTGCCGTCTTTTACATCAAGACACGGGATAATTCTTTTTGCGTACATCAGTTTTCACCTCTGGTTATGTTTATAAAATTTTTCAAAATCTGGAGTCCCACTTTACCGCTTTTTTCCGGATGGAACTGAGTCGCATAAATATTTCCGCTTTGGACAGAAGCATCTATAGTAGTGCCGTATTCAGTCTGAGCGCTGACTATATCGGAATCGTCAGCTTTGAGAAAATAGGAATGTACAAAGTAAACGTAGGGCTGACCTTCAATGCCATTATAAAGTCCGTCGTGACGGCGTATGTTCAAAGAATTCCATCCCATGTGCGGAATTTTGAGTGTACCGCCGAGGTCGGGAATTTTGCTGATACTTCCCTTGAGAATTCCCATTCCGTTAACATCAGGGCTTTCCTCGCTGTGGTCGAATAAAAGCTGTAGTCCGAGACAAATCCCCAGAAAAGGTTTTCCTGTTGAGATATATTCTGTAACAGCGTCAAAAGCACCTGAATTATGCAGGCTTTCCATAGCATTACCGAATGCACCGACACCCGGAAGTACTGCGCCCTCAGAGTTAAGAATCTTTTCTTTTTCGTTTGTAACAATGCAATCTGTACCGATATATCGGAAAGCTTTTACAACGCTTTGCAGATTGCCGGCACCGTAATCAATTATTGCTATCATAGTTTTCACATCCGTAATAATATTTTTACCACAGGTAACAAGGCTATTTTATCATAGATGATGACTTTATTCAAGATGGCGGAAAATAAATTCTTTTCGTGAAGCGGAACTTCTTTTTGTTTCAGCATTTCAAACAGGGAAAATTTGACAGAAAATTACGTGTGATAACTTTTTCAGACGTTTTTTGTTTTGGCTGGCAAAAATAAGAGTTTTTTGTCAAGAACAGATTGACACAAACAGGAAAAACATGATACAATAACAGAGGATTATGCAATATTTTTGTGTATTATTCCAACTATAGCAGAACCAAGCGATAAATTATATATAAGGGGGCTTTTTATTATGTTTTGTCCGTATTGCGGAACACAACTACAAGAAGACGATAATTTTTGCTACAACTGCGGAAGCAAAATAAAGAAGATTCCGCCGCCGAATCCATCATTATCTCAGACATCAGCGCCGACACAAACAGAAACCGCTGACGTTAATTTTCCGAACATAGAAGAAACACCTGTAGTGGATGTTTCCGGAATTATATCCGACAGTTATGTACATGATAATTCTGCCAAAAGCGAACCGGAAACAGCTGTAGCAGACGTTGTTGAAGAACAGACTTTTGAGCCTGAATCGGAAACAGCTGTAGCAGACGTTGTTGAAGAACAGACTTTTGAACCCGAACCGGAAACGGCTGTAGCAGACGTTGTTGAAGAACAGACTTTTGAACCCGAACCGGAAACAGCTGTAGCAGACGTTGTTGAAGAGTCAACTGTTGAGCCCGAACCAGAAACAGCTGTAGCAGAAGTTGTTGAAGAGGAAACGGGAAAGACAAGCGGAGATTTCGTTTACAAGGTGATTTCAGCAGATAGTGCTTGTGTGCTGATGATAACCAACTATACCGGCAGTGAAAC
>CACXGC010000026.1 GCA_902767155.1 uncultured Ruminococcus sp.
AAACGATGGTAGCTTTGGCGAAGTCGGATACGATGAAACAGGAATTTTCTCAATATGGGTATATTTGTCCATATTTTGAGTAGCAGAAAAAATATGGATATCAACGAGATAAAAGCAAGAGCGGAAGAACTGCGCTCACAGATTCTGTATCACAACAACAGATACTACAATGAGGATTCTCCGGAAATCAGCGACTACGAGTATGATATGCTTCTTCGTGAACTTGAGCAGATAGAATCGGAACACCCTGAACTTATAACTCCGGACTCACCTACACAGCGTGTCGGCGGAGATGCCGCAGAAAAATTCTCTCCTGTTCCTCATAAAGTTCCGATGGAAAGCCTGCACGATTCATTTTCGGCTGAGGAAATCCGTGAATTTGACGAACGTGTACGTCAGATTATCGACAAACCGCAATATGTCGTAGAACCCAAAATTGATGGTCTTTCAGTTTCGGCAGAATACAGAAACGGCATTTTTGTACGTGGTTCTACACGCGGTGACGGAAAAGTCGGTGAAGATATTACCGATAATCTCAAAACTATACTTTCACTGCCGATGACGCTTTCCCGGCCTGTTCCATATCTTGAAGTCAGAGGCGAGGTCTATATGTCTATTGAAAGTTTTGAAGAACTTACTGCCCGTCAGGAAGAAAACGACGAAAAAACTTTCAAAAATCCAAGAAATGCCGCTGCCGGTTCCCTTCGCCAGAAAAAAGCAAAGGTCACAAAGGAAAGAAAACTTGATATTTTTGTCTTTAATGTACAGCAGATCGAGGGCAAAGAACTGACAAGCCACAAGGAATCACTCGATTATCTCAAAGAATTAGGCTTTACAACTCTGCCATTTTACTATGTGTGCAATACTGCTGATGAAGTACTTGAAAAAATCGACGAAATCGGAAATATGAGAGGCAATCTTGCCTTTCAGATAGACGGTGCTGTTGTGAAGATAGATAACTTCGCACATCGTCAGGCATTGGGAAGTACTTCAAAATTTCCGAAATGGGCAGAGGCATATAAATATCCGCCGGAAGAAAAAGAAACAGAACTGCTTGACATTGAAATAAATGTTGGCAGAACCGGTGTGCTGACACCTACAGCGATTTTTGCACCAATCACGCTTGCCGGTACAACGGTCAGCCGTGCTACTCTGCATAACGAGGAATTTATAACAGAAAAAGGCATAAGAATCGGTGATACAGTCGTACTCCGAAAAGCCGGAGAAATAATTCCCGAAGTCGTTTCAGTTTCATCTCATAAAGAAGGTTCTGCACCTTACACTATGCCAAGAATATGTCCTTCATGCGGCAGTCCTGTCTCATCCGAAAACGGTGAGTCTGCTCTCAGATGCACTAACACTGATTGTCCTGCACAGCTTATGCGCCATATGATACATTTCGTGTCACGTGATGCCATGGACATAGACGGTCTCGGAGAAAAAATTCTCCACGCACTTGCTCGTGAAGAGCTTATACATTCCCCTCTTGACTTGTACCGACTGAAACGTGAAGATATTCTTCGCCTCGAAAATAAGAAAGACAAATCTGCCGACAATCTTATAAACGCCATCGAAAAATCAAAGGGCAGTGACCTTTACAGACTTGTTTTTGCGCTTGGAATACGTCATATAGGTCAGAGAGCCGCAAAACTTCTTTCGGATAAATTCCGTACACTTGACGATATTGCAAATGCATCTCTTGAAGAAATCTCCTCAATAGAAGGATTCGGCGATATTATGGCGCAAAGCGTTGTTTCATATTTTTCGATGGAACAGTCCAAATTTCTTGTAAATGAAATCAAGGAACTCGGACTCAATACAAATAACCTTACGGAAAAAAGTAATGCGGAAGAAAATGCCTTCACCGGAAAAACCTTTGTAATCACGGGTACACTGCCAACTTACAAACGTTCTGAAGCATCCGCTATAATAGAAAAATTCGGCGGAAAAGTTTCCGGCAGTGTTTCAAAGAAAACAGATTTCGTCCTTGCCGGAGAAGAAGCCGGAAGCAAGCTCACCAAAGCACAGCAGCTTGGAATAACTATCATTGACGAAGCTCAGTTCAGAGCCATGTTTGAAGAGTAAAAAACTAATCAGCCCGATTTTTGCGCAAAAAATAACGCTGCATATCCATCTTTCAGGTATGCAGCGATTTTTTATTATCTTCCGTCACGGTGTTTGATTATAACACCTATTGTTTTGAATATCAGTTTAAGGTCAACTCCGACACTTCTATCCTGAATGTACTGTCTGTCGAGATGCATCCATTCTTCAAAAGAAATATCATTTCTGTTGCGGCTTGCCTGCCAGTAACAGGTCAGTCCGGGTTTTACCAGAAGTCTGAGCTTATCAGTTTCACTGTACTGTGCAACCTCTTTCGGCAGCGGCGGACGAGGACCCACAAACGACATATCTCCCTTGAGAATATTAAGCATCTGGGGAAGTTCGTCAATATTCGTTTTGCGGAGAACCTTTCCTACTTTGGTAATACGCGGGTCATCCTTCATCTTGAATGCCGGACCGTCTGCTTCATTGAACTTCATAAGTTCCGCCTTTTTAGCTTCGGCATCAACGCACATGGTACGAAATTTATACAACTTGAAAGTTTTACCGTCTTTTCCAACACGTTCCTGAACAAAGAATGGTTTTCCCTTTCCATCGGATACAGCTACGATAATTGCCACGATAATGTAAAAAATAGAGAATACTACTAAAAAGACCAGTGATACAACAAAGTCGAAAACTCTTTTGATAAATTCAAATCCAGGTTTTTTTTCAAAGTTCACAGCAAATCTCTCCCCCGATGAAGTCAAAGCCAAATTCCCAGTATCTTCTTTGGCATCTTTGGCATAGGCTGATCGACATATCTGCCAGCAAAAACATCTCTTGCATTCTTTTCAAACCATTCAACATACTCTTCGCCGAATTTCTTTTTTATGAAGCGATATGCATCTTTCAAATTTGGCGACCTGCTGTTCATATTGTGGCAGTCAGAGCATACAAGCTGTGCCATTCCCCACTTTATGTATTTGAGACATATCTTATCACCCTCAAGTATTGCACCTCCGTTTACCTGAGCTATACAGCCTTTTTCAACGAGATCATACAATTTTGTAGGGTCAGAAGTGAAATAGGGATATCTTTCCACATGAGCAAGTATCGGCTGATAACCTCTGTTTATAATATCTATAAGGGTGTGTGTAAGTCCGTAGGGCTTCTCATCAGTCGAAAGTTCTATAAGCAAATAGTTCGAATCAGTGAAACAAAACTGGTCAAGCTCCATATCATTAAGCTTTGTCGAGAAAAAAATCTCGGCACCGCATTTAAACTTTATACCCATATCCTGTACTTCCGGAACAGCCATAAGTTTTTCATAACTGCGGTTTCTGACACGAATGAAATCTTCCGGACTGATACGATTAGGATGAAAGTGAGGTGTAAAGGTTATTGCATTAACACCCTGTTTTGCTTCTTCTTTGAGCAGTTCCAATGATGTTTCGGTATTTTTTGCCCCGTCATCAATACCGGGCAGAATATGACAATGCAGATCAAACATAAATTTATTCCTGATTTCTACTTGTTAAGATTTTAGACAGTTTTATTGAAATCCTTTGCATCTACTGACGGAATAAGTCCAAGCAGCGGAATATTCAACAATCTTGCAATATCCTCTTCAGTTTTGAAAGTAGTATTTGTAAATTCACGTATAAACGCAATTGCAAGAACCAGCAAGAAACCGACCAATGCACCAATTATACCATTTCTTAAGCTGTTAGGACTTACCGGAGCGCCATTGTTAGATATAACAGGCTCATCACCTAATACTCTTACCGAACCGGCATCTACAGTTTTCTTTATTATTTCCGGAGTTACTTTTATAATCTCAGCAACCACATCTTTTGCGTATGATGCATTCGGATGACGCATTGCTATACTTATTACCTGTGTTGAATTTACTGTCGAAACAGTGATATTTTTTTTCAGCGCATCGGGAGTTGTAGAAAGAGAGAGATTCTCTATAACGAGATTCATAACACGGTCTGATTTTATTATGACAGAATAAAGATCCGCAAGACCTTGTGCCGCTGTTATTTCGGTATTGGTAAGCGTACTTTTCTTTTCATCAAAGTTGTTTACTATCAGCATTGCAGTAGCCTCATACTGCTTAGTGATAAAAAACTTAGAATATGCATAGAACGCTCCGCCGAAAACGATTGATACAACTATCATCAGTATAAGATTTTTCCTCAAGATATCAAACAATACTCTGAGGTCGATTTCTTTTTCCTGAGAATTAACGCTTACTTCTTCCATCGCCATTACTCCTTTGCCCAAATAATAAGTTATCGTACTTAATTGCACATACATACGTAATTATAAACTGTCCAACTTTTTTTGTCAACCGCTTTTTGTGACAATCATCAAACTCCCAGTTTATTCCTTATATCTTGTATAAATATCGGGTAATAAAAAGAAAAATTTTGGTTTTTGTGACATACTTGCTGAATTTTACCTTCTTATGTGTTATAATAGAAACAAGAAATCTAATTACTTAATTTTTCAAAAAAACGAAAGGGTGATCCATATCAAAAAGGCATTGATAATAGGCGCAGGTCCTGCGGGAATATCAGCTTCACTTTATCTTGCAAGAAGCAATAAAGCAGATGTAACTGTAGTTTTCAGCGGAAAAAGTGCTCTTGAAAAAGCGGAAAAAATCGAAAATTATTTTGGCTTTGCCCAGCCGGTTTCAGGAAAGGAATTGCTTGAAAACGGTATTGCCGGAGCTAAAAGGCTTGGTGTTAAATTTGTCGAAGAAGAAATTATCGGCTTACAGCTTTCACCTGATTTCAAATACGAAACTATAACACCGCACGGCAGCGAAACTTATGACACTGTGCTGATAGCAACAGGCGCAAACAGAACAACTCCCAAAATCAAAGGAATAAAAGAATTTGAAGGAAGAGGCATAAGTTATTGTGCTGTCTGCGATTCATTTTTCTACAAAGGAAAACCTGTTGCAGTTATAGGAAGCGGAGAATATGCTCTTCACGAAGCAATGACGCTTATAAATACTGCATCGTCCGTTACCATTCTGACAAACGGTGAAGAAATGAAAACTGCTGTTCCGGACAATATACCAATCATCAAAGATAAGATACTCGAAATATCCGGCGAAAATAAGGTCAGCAGAGTTATTTTTGAAAATGGTGAAAGTCTCGACACAGCCGGTGTCTTTATAGCGATAGGCACAGCCGGAAGTACTGACCTTGCCCGAAAAATAGGTGCTGAAACAGACGGAAACAAAATTTTCGTTGATAAAAATATGTCCACAAACCTGCCGGGCTTGTATGCTGCCGGAGACTGTACAGGTGGTCTTTTGCAAGTTTCAAAAGCTGTTGCCGACGGTGCAGCAGCAGCTATGAGCATGATATCTTTCCTTAAATGAAAAAAATTACCGGTGAATCCTCAAAAATTCACCGGCTGATTTTTTGCTCAGTCATTTCTTGTGTTTCTTTTCAGGCTGTCTGATATGATAAGGAAGTTCAGGAAGTTTATTTGTCACTGACTCAATATTGGAAACAAGATATTTGTACAGCTTATGATTTGTCCTAAGATTTGTAAGGCATCCTTTGAAATTTCCGCTAAGCAGATGCTGTCTCACTATAGAATAAATGTTCACCAAAGACATTTTCATTGAAGCACCGTTTATAGCTGACCTGAACTTATCATATTCTCCGTGAAATATGATATAGTCTCTGTAAATCAGGATAGACAACAGAAGGTCATTGATTTTCTTTGCATTTATCGTTGACATTATACTGCCAGCACGGCGAACATAGTAGTAAAGATAGCGGTCACTCACAGCGATTTTGTTGGCATTAAAAAGCAATCTTGCTGTTGTTGCCACATCTTCAAAATACATTATCGGGTATTTTATGTTGTTGTCGTCAAATAAACTGCGCTTATACATTTTGTTCCATGCATAGCTGTGCATAAAATTGTCACGTATAAGCATTTTCAGTGCCTTATCCCTTTCAATGACAGATTTTCTCGGATTCAGAGAAGGCATTTTTATTCCCGATTTCAGATAAGTATGCCAAAAACGGCAATATGACATATCTGCCTGATGTTTGGTACACTGACTGTACAATTCTTTCAGGTAATCCTCATGCAGATAATCGTCACTGTCAACAAAAACGATATACTCACCTTTCGCACGTTCAAGACCATAATTTCTCGCATCCGAAAGACCGCCGTTTTCCTTGTTGAATATCAGAAAACGCTTATCCTTTTCCGCATAGCGCTTTGCTATGTCCATGCTGTTATCAGGAGTGCCGTCATTTATAAGCAAAACCTCAAAATCACGAAATGTCTGCTTTTCGATAGTTGACAGGCAGTGATCCAGATATTCTTCAACATTGTATATCGGAACGATAACCGATACCTGCGGCTGTGACATAAGTTTTCACCTCATTATTTAACTGAATCTTCCCTTAACATTTCTTCGATTTCTTCAACAGACATTTTTCTGCATTTCAAAATGCGCCCCATACCGGAAAATATATTCTTCCATATACCGTCGTCCAGTTCTTTTCTCGCCTGTACAACAAGTCCGGGAACAGAAAAAAACACATGGAATATATGCCAGAAAAACGACCATTTTACAGAGTCATAAAGCCCCATCTGCAAAAGATATTTTCTGACAACAGGCACAGTATTTATGTAATCGTTGATACGGCTTTTTGACATAGAAACTTCAACATATTTGGAAAAAGCTCTCGTATATATATATCCGTCGTAATTAACAGTTACGGCCTTTTTTATATGTGTAAAAAACTGTGACGAAACTACAATATCTTCATAGTACATTTTCGTCATACGTATATTGTTATCGAAAAACAGCGATTTCTTCCACAGTTTATTCCATACATAAAAACGCATATTCAGGTCGCACAATAAAGCTTTTAGTGCTTTGTCCCTGTCATAAATTCGTCCGTCTTTGAAGAAACTTCCGGACGGCTTTTCCTTGCCGGTATTCAGGTAGTAAAGCCTGAAATTGCATATAGCAACATCTGCATCTGCGTCTTTTATTGCATTGTAAAGCTTTTCAAGATACTCTTTATTGATACGGTCATCACTGTCGATAAAGGCGATATAATCCCCTTTTGCTCTTTCAAGACCGAAATTTCTTGCCCCTGAAAGACCCTGATTTTTGTTATTGAACAATACAAAACGGTCGTCATTCTGAACATAACGATTAGCTATTTCCGTGCTGTTGTCCGGAGTGCCGTCATTCACAAGCAATACTTCAAAATCACTGAAAGTCTGATCCTGTATAGATTTCAGACAAGCATCCAAATATTTTTCCACATTGTAAATAGGTACAATGACTGATATCAACGGTTTAGACATTCTTTGATTTCCTTTCAGACCATTCTTTTATTCTGCTGTTATAATATCGTCAAGTACAGCATTATCCGATACGATATCCTCCGGCATTTTCTTTTTTCTGAGCCACGCAAACGGTGCTGAAACTGCGATTGTGCCATAGTAGGATATAGTACGCCATATAAGTATAGCAGATTTTATAGTTTCCTTGGTAAAGTAAGCGCCAAAGAACACACCAAAACAGTATTCCGCAGCACCCGAACCGCCCGGCAGCGGTACAAGACTTGATACCATATTAACATATGCCTGTGCACATATCATATCGAACATATTGCAGTCTATGCCGAAAGAACGGGCAATACAATACGGTGTGATAAACATAGAAGTCATCTGAATTGCAGTAATCACATAAACTTTTATGAGCAGAGCCTTATCTTTATTGAGTTCCTTGTTACTCTCATGGAATGAAGTGAGAGTTTCCTCAACGCTTTTCTTTTTTTCTTCAACATTTTTCAGTATATGCATTTTTCCGAGAAGAGTAAGTATTCCGTTCACCACTTTTGTTGTCAGAGGCTTGCAAAAAGATGCAAGCAACAGTACAACTATCATAAATACCTGTGCCAAAAATCCTGCAATTGAAAATACCCACATTGTGGCATCCATATGCTTTGAGAAAAACGAAAACCTTGCCACAACCGCAATTATACAGTAAACAGACATGGTAAACTGCCACACAAGAAATTTTTGTATCAGCGCAGATGTTCCGGTAGATGGTTTTATACCCATTCTTGACATAGCAAGTATCTGCATTGGCTGTCCGCCGGTAGCGCTTGGTGTAACAGCACAGAAGAACTGTCCCGTCATTGAAACGACAACTGCTTTACGTATTGTCATTTCCGGATGTGATTTTTTTATAAAAAGGTAAATTATCATCATATCCAGTGCTATATTCAAAAAATGCACAAAAACTGCAAGAAGCGTCCACAAGCCGTCAATTTGAAGACCACTTTCCAGAAGGTCAAGAAAACCGCCTTCCGAAAAAATAAAAAACATAACCATAGCGATTGTAAAAGCAATAACTGCCAGATTAAAAATCAATCCCCACGGGATCTTAAACTTCTTCTCTTTCATATATCATCCTGCTTTCGGACTATAGTCGGAAATATTGGTCAAAAAACACAAAAAAACCGTAATTACACATTTTAATAATATCATTATTTTCTTGTAAGGTCAATAGAATATTTGAAATTATTACCATAAAAAAATCGTCCCGCATTTTGGCGGAACGAAAATTTATTCTTCGGCTTGTTCTTTTTTCTCGACACTCAGGATGTAAGCCATCATAAGGCGCAGATCACACTCATTCTTTTGGTAAAAGTAACTTACAATTGAACAGATTGATATTTCAATACACGCCAACGCACCCCACCACAAAGTCGGAATCCATCTGTACAACAGCAGACATATCAACATATAAATCAAACCAAAGAAAACTACTGCACCAAGTCTGTTGCTTTTTTTGCGCTTATCAATGTAAGGTATTACAGCCATTGCAAGAAATGACAATGACAGAACGAAACAAAAATTATTTGAACTGCTGTCATATGAGTGGTATGTAAGACCGCCTATTATGAGATTCAGACTTCCAAATAGTATCAGAAGCACGATTATCTGACGATTTCGCTTTTGCGTACGGATAACCGAATCATTTCCGTTTTCCTTTTTCATAAAAACTCCTGTTTCAATATCCCATTACACCGCTTATAGATTCATCATTTATTATCCAGTCATTAACTTCGACAATGGTGAACTTATCTTTTTTGTTGCGTATAATTACTTCTTTGATACCGGCATTTATTATCATACGCTTACAAAGCGAACAGGCAGACGCATTTTCAACATACTCCCCCGTTCTTGCATCTTTACCTACAAGATAAAGAACCGAGCCAATCATATCTTCACGGCGTGCATGAATTATCGCATTTTGTTCGGCATGGACTGAACGGCAAAGTTCATAGCGTTCTCCACGCGGAACTTGCAGCGTTTCACGAACACACACACCAAGGTCTATGCAATTTTGCCTTCCTCTTGGCGCGCCAACATAACCTGTGGAAATTATCTGGTCATTTTTAACAATAATTGCACCATAATTTCTGCGCAGGCAAGTTCCTCTTTCAAGCACTGTTTCGGCAATATCAAGATAATAGTTTATCTTATCTGTACGCATTATCATCAACTTCCCTTTCAATTTTTTTGACCTTGTGACAGTAACATTATAACCTTAGTATGCTTTAATTTCAATACTATAAATGAGCAAATCTGAAAATTACACAAAAAAAGGAACCCCTCCGCCTCGCTGACGCTCAGCACCTCCCCTAAAGGTGAGG
>CACXGC010000027.1 GCA_902767155.1 uncultured Ruminococcus sp.
AACGATCCGGAACGGGATCGAACCGTCGACCTCTAGCGTGACAGGCTAGCGTTCTAACCAGCTGAACTACCGGACCAAGATATGCAATCAATCGATTGCTACTTAATGATAACATAAAAAAATAGATTTGTCAAGAACTTTTTAAAATCTATTTTCGCAATCTATTTTCGCAATCTATATTGCAATTTATAACAACAAAATTTGGATATTTTTTCTCTTGACAAACAATTTACTACTGCTATAATGGAAAATAGATTGGTGTATCTGTTTGTATTTGGAGGTTTTTTCATGACACAAAAAGAAATGATGCTTTCCGGAATGTTATATGATTCTCATGACGATGAACTTAGAAAAGATGCGGCTCGCTCAAGACAACTTACAAGACTTTTTAATAATTCCACTGAGGAACAAAAAGAATACAGGGTTCAACTTCTAAAACAGCTTTTCGGAAGTACAGGAGAGAAAATCCACATCGAACCACCTTTCCGCTGTGATTATGGATGCAACATATATATAGGTGAACGTTTCTATGCTAATTTTGACTGCATTATTCTTGATGTTGCAGAAGTCCACATTGGCAATAACTGTCTTTTTGGTCCAAGAGTGTGTATATACACTCCGAACCATCCAATTGATGCCGATATACGAAATTTAGCCATAGAACTCGGAAAGCCTGTACACATCGGTGACAATGTATGGATTGGTGGAAGTACTGTCATTAATCCGGGTGTAACAATAGGTAATAATGTGGTCATAGGTTCAGGTTCTGTTGTCACAAAAGATATTCCTGACAATGTTATAGCTGCCGGAAATCCGTGCAAAATAATCCGTAAAATAACAGACGAAGATAAAAAATACTGGCAGTCAGAATTTGAAAAATATCAGAATATAGTAAATCAGGGAGGTAATTTACAATGAAAGATTTTTTAGAACTATCACATGAAAGATATTCGGTACGTCAGTTTGACGGATGTGATATTCCTGACGAAGACCTTGAAAAAATACTTGATGCCGGAATTTCCGCCCCTACAGCGGTTAATTTGCAGCCTGTACGCATATGGGTTTTCAAAAGTGAACAAGCTCGTGAAAAACTGCTTTCATGCACTAAAATGCAGTTCATAGCACCGGCAAAAGTAATTCTTATGATTGGTGAAAAGCCACAGGACGCATGGGTAAGACCTTTCGACGAAATGAATTTCGGCATTGTCGATGCTTCTATCGTTACAACTCATATGATGCTGGAAATACATGACCTTGGATATGGTTCAACATGGATAGGTCATTTCGATGTGAATAAGGTGTATGAACTTTTCCCGGAAACAAAAGGCTATGAATTAGTCGGACTTCTGCCCATAAGCGGTATAGCAGAAGGCTGTACTCCCTCACCTCGTCACAATACCTGCAAGGACAGAAACGAACTTATTGTAACACTATGAGGAGACAATTTGATGGAACTGCCATTCAGAGAAGATTTTCCGCCGAGAAATGATATAGTTTTTTCAATAATGTTCAGTAATATGGAACTTTTTTCTTCATTGCTTAAAACTGTCACCGGACATACACTCCATGCAAAAGAGATAATTTCTCAGGCGAGCGTCACTCCGGACAATGTGGAACATAATTATATACGTTTCGATACTTTCGCAAAAGACGAAAACGGAACAGTATACAGTATTGACCTGCAAAACACCTACAGCGAAACGCTTATCAAAAATCGCACGATATATTATGCTTGTCGGGCATTATCCGGTCAGACGGTGGAAAAAGGCTGCTATGAAAAACTGAACAAAGTAGTAATTTCATTCATAATGACAAGCAAGAAAAATAAACTTCCTGTAGAAATAATAACCTTACAGAATCAGGAACACAAGTTATATTCTGATTTGCTGACACTTTACAATGTTTACACGAAAACTGTAAACCAATCCGAAAATACTAATGGTGAACTAAAAATTTTCTCAGAATTTTTTTCAGTCAGAACTTGCGAACAAATGGATGATTTTGTGAAACATTATTCCGAAACTAACACCGGAAGACGATTGATAGAGCTTTACAGTGCAGCTATCATAAGCGAAAATCTCAACGATATCAAAGAAAGGGTGTATTTTGATATGAAAATCACAGAACAGGATATTAATGAGGCAAAAAATGAAGCTCGTGCAGAGGGTCGTGAGGAGGGTATTAAACATGGCTTAGAAAAAGGTCGAGTAGAAGGCTTTTTGAAGGCATTGATTGAACTTGTGAAAGACGGACTTCTTAGTGCGTCCGATGCGGCCGGAAAGGCTGATATGCCGCTAAATGAATTTGAAAAACTGGTCGGTCTTTCGACATAATTGGTGATTCAAACATAGAAAGATTAAGTAGGTGGATAAGTATGAAAATATCCAAAAAACTGACTTGTATTGTAGCTTCTGCTTTTATTGTGGCAAATATTGCTTTCCCAGCAGGATTTTACAGTAATGTCAATAACTCAGTAGAAGTTTATGCGGCGCAAATTGTACAGAAGACTACTGTAAAATTAAGGTAGTGTCGCAAAATAGTTTATAACTATAAATGAGCAAATCTGAAAAATGCACAAAAATAAAGACAAGGGCTGCGAAAAGAGTTAAAATGGAGTTGCTTACCCA
>CACXGC010000028.1 GCA_902767155.1 uncultured Ruminococcus sp.
CAAAGCAGAAGAATCTTCAAAGGTAAAAGCAGACGATTCACTCAAAATTGACGAGTATACAGCTTATGGTATTGGAGATACAAGTGACGATGTAGCAAAAATACAGACAAGACTGAAATCATTGGGCTACGGTTCGTTTGACGAATTCGGTATTACCGATTACTACGGCGAACAGACAGCAGCAGCATTTGAGTTGTTCCAGAAAAATAACGGTCTCGATCAGAACGGCTATGCAAGTTCGGAAGATCTGAAACTGCTGTTTTCCGCAGATGTCAAACCGGCAGAAAATACGGACAATAACGCACAACAAGAAAATCCGTGAATCACAAATGCGGCTCACCACTCAGGTCAGCCGCAAATTTTTTAATAATAAATCCCATCTTTTGAGAAACATCATTTGTTATATTATTAAGGACAAAAAGTTTCAAAATTCCGAACCTTTTTAAAAAAATGCATCGTTTATATATGTGAAAGCATAAAGTTCAGGAAAGTATGTACACCGTAACGGGAGGATTGAAAAATGACGGAGCATGAACTGATACAGGGGCTGAAAAATCGGGACGAGTCGGCAATAGAAGAAATTATGGAGCGCTTCACACCATATGTTTCAACAATAATATATAATGTAGCAAGAGGAAATATGAGCACTTCAGATATAGAGGAAACAGCGGCTGATGTGTTTTTTGTTCTCTGGAATCATTCAGATCAAGTGCTTGAAGGCAGTCTGAAAGGCTATCTTGCAAGCATTGCGAAATCTAAAGCCAAGGATAAACTCAGAAGTACTAACCGTCACGGTGATATTCTTGACATTGATGATGTTGTTCTTGCAGACGAATATTCCCTTAACGACAACATGGACAGGCAGGTGCTGCAAAATGACCTTAATGAAGCACTTGCACAGTTTGGAGAACCGGATAAGGAAATACTGATACGTTACTACTACTACTATCAGACAGCGCCAAAAATTGCTGACCTGATGGAACTGAAACTTGAGGCTGTCAAATCAAAGATAAAAAGGGCAAGGACAAAGTTAAAGTCTTTTCTCAAGGAAAGGGGTTACTGATAATGAAAACAAACAACATTTTCGATTACATGGAAAACGATGCTGAAAATATTGACGAAGCAAGCGTTATCGAAACTACCGGCGTCAGCACCGACAATGTAAAGAAACTCTTTATGGAGAAAATGAACGGACAAAACAAGACGGTAAAGAAAACTAAAAAACATGGAAAGAAAAAGATTTTCGTACTTGCAGCCGCTGTTGCGGCAACACTGGCTGTCGGTACAGTAGGCGCAGGCGCAGCAGGCAGCTTTGACGAAGTATTCGGTGAGCATTTTGCCGGAACAAAAATAAGTGGTGTTTATGCGGGTGCAAATGTGAAAGTTACTTCGGCAGAAGGCTATAACACGGAATTTCTCGGAATCAGCGGCGACCGTCATAACGCTATGGCAGCTATAAAGATAACTAAATCAGACGGCACTTTTTATGTACCGGATGATACAAAATATACCTACGTATCGCCATTTCTTTATGGTCCTGTTTTTGACGAAGATTTTGCAGAGATTACAAAAAAGTACTCCTTGTCAGATGATGATGTCAGTTACACCGGCAGCATTGATGTCACCAAATCTCTTTGGAACCAAATTACAAATGTTTTCAGTAATGATAACGGCGCTGAAGGCGGAAGTCCCGAATTCATTCTTGAAGATGACAAAACACTGAAATACATCGGATATTACTCAGGCGGAAAGTATGGACTTATCGGCGAAACAATGTCAATGTATGAACCTGTTGTGTATCTGTACAGTGTTAAGAGAGATGTAATGGAATGTAATATGGATGAAGGTTTTGATGCAGTCGGTATTATGACTGATTCTAACCATGAAACCTATACACCCAAAGCACAGGAAATCGCAGAAAAGCTTACAGCAGTAAAAAACAATCTGAAAGCTAACGAATACCTTATTGTCAACCATGAGCGTTATATTGAAGGAAAAATGGCATTTTCCGTAGTAGAGATATCAATGGAAAAAATAGATCTTTCGGGTTCGTGGAAACTTAACTACAGAGCAGATGCTCCCCGTGATATACATTTGAAGGATAACGAATATACTCTTGAAGGCAGCGCAAACGGACACGACTTTTCAGAAGTAAAAATTCATATAACATCTGTTCAGGCAGATACATTTACTACTTCTATATACATGGAATTTGAGGGTAATATCACAAATTATGATGTTGAGGAAAACGGTAATTTTGTAAATAAGTGGTATGACAGCTTTTTCGATTACTCAAACAACATAGTTATTACTCTTGAAAACGGTGAATCGGTTGAAGGTTATTTTAGTACAACCCATATGGACTATGACGAGCATGGAGGCTACTATTCCGGACAGATAGTCTATGTTAAAAACAACCACACGGTTTCTATTGCTGCAAATGAGATAGTTTCATTAAAAATCAACGGCGTTGAATTAATATAAGCCACATAAAACACTCCCTCCGATGATTATCCGTCGAAGGGAGTATTATTTTTATGAACTGACATTTCATATGGTAAAAATATTGTCAGAATTGTAAAAATAGTGTAATTTGTGTATTGACACGGGTTTCTTATAAAGATATAATTAGACTGTTGCATTTTGTAAAATTATCTTTTAGGAGTGTTGATTTTGAAAAAAAACAAAACCGTGAAAATAATTACAGCTATTATTGCTGCACTGATAACTGTTTCTTCCGGTGCAGTTGCCCCAGTAGTCACAGATAACTCAGTAATTTCCGTTTCGGCTCATGATGAACTGAAACTTGATAAATCTTCCATTTCACTCGGATTGGGTGAAAAATATACTCTCAAATCCAACGACCCGTCTGTAGTGTGGAGAACATCCGACAGCAAAGTCCTTACCGTAAGTCAAAAAGGTAAAGTTACTGCTGTGGGCTGTGGTACTGCATGGATAACGATAAGGTCTCAGAGCGGCACAGAAACTTCCTGCAAAATAACGGTAAAGAAAGCCCCCGAAAGTGTCAGCTTCAGCGAAAAGAGTGTAGTTATGGCTGTCGGAGAGCATTTTTCTCTTAGCTCTGTAATTCCTCAGGAAACATCTGCCGCAAGCAGATTATTCAAATGTACCGACCCTACAATACTTGAAATGACAAGAACTAACTGGGTCGGAGAATTTACAGCATTAAAAGAAGGTACTGCAAAAGTAAAAGTCGTTCTCTACAACGGTGTAAAATCAAGTATAAATGTCACTGTCAAAAAACCGGCATCTTCAATAAGCCTTTCTGCATCGAAAATAACACTCGGCGCAGGAGAAACATATTCTCTGACAGCATCTTTCCCGAAGGGTACTGCATCAGTAAATCAAACTTACCTTTCAAGCAATGCATCTGTTGCAACAGTTTCAGGAAAAGGTAAAAACGCAGTAATAAAAGCCGTTGCTCCCGGTGAAGCAACCATTTCCGTAAAAACCTTTAACGGCAAACTTGCAAGCTGCAAAGTTTTCGTAAAGAAATCGCCGGAAAAAGTCAGCATTTCCAAATCTGTTATAACACTCGGTGTAGGCGAAAGCAGCAGTCTTTCATACACAATTCCCGACAGTTCAGCAGCAAATTCTGTTTGTTTCAGAACAAGCAACAGTTCTGTTGTAAAAATGACAAAGACAAACGGCGAGGGAAAATTTACCGCAGTTGCTCCCGGCGTTGCATGGGTAACAGTACGCCTTTATAACGGAAAAGAAGCAAGCTGCCGAATAAATGTAAGAGAAGCACCCTCTTCTGTTACGCTGACAAGAAATACTCTGACACTTGTTCCCGGACAGAAATATACTCTTGGCAGCGCAGTAAATGATGGTGCTGCTGCTATGAAACGTACATACAGTTCAAGCGACAGCAGCATAATTAAAATGACAAGAACTGACTGGGTAGGCGAATTTACCGCAAAAGCTCCCGGTGTAGCTTATGTAAAAGTACGTACATATAACGGTAAGGAAAGTACCTGCAAAATCATTGTTGCTGATAACGGATTTGATTTTGATCTCCCGAACGATCCGATAGTTCTTGACCCCGGCGATACATACAGAATAAAATGCAACGGCAGCATTGTCAACTGCCGCACAGAAGACACCTCCGTTGTTTCTGTAAGCAATTCAGGTGTTGTAAGTGCAAATTCTCCCGGCACAACAAATGTTATCGTTACAACAGACAACGGCAGAACAGCAAGGGCAGAAATTATTGTACTCGGCACAAAAAGCTATTGTGTATTCCCCGAAATGTACGAAGTCAGCGGAATACTAAACAGTGCTAAGCTCGTACCAATGAAAACAAATTGCAGCGAAGTAGATTCACTCGCCGGCAGTATAATTTCAAGAGTTGTTACAAATGATATGAGCAACGCCCAAAAAACACAGGCACTTTATGACTACCTCGTAAAAACCTGCACTTATGGCTACGGCGGATATAAGGCAATAAACGCAGGCAGCTATCAGAACGAAAGCGACAAGGAAATAGTCGAGTTTTCATACTGCATACTCAAAAACAATATAGGAACATGCGAAAACTTTTCCGCTGCTTACACAGTTCTCCTCAGAAGACTCGGCTTTGAGGCAAATCAAATTTATGGTGATGTTGGTATGTCGGCAGGCGGTTACGGCGGACATTACTGGGTAGATGTCAATATCGACGGAAAACACTACATATTCGACCCACAGGTTGAAAATAATAACTTCAACGGTGTTTCTATCATGCATTACTTCTTTGGAATGCGTCCCGAAAACAACTACCATATGTACCATTATGAATATGTAAATGCTGTACACGGTTTCAAAAGATAACCAAGCTATGCACGAACTGTTATAATTTGCTAAAATGACCAGTGCCGGATGATCTCTGACGATTATCCGGCATTTTTTTGTACAATGCATCTTTTTCCAATCAAAAATACGCTTATCATTCAAAAATTTCTCTGCGCAACATTGACAAACAGCAAACGATAAACTATACTTAATAGTATGTGCTTACATGATAAAAATAAATTTCTATAGAGAATCCAAAAAAGGAATGGTGTATAATAATATGACTGTAATTGATATCAGAAATATATTCTCACAAAGAAACATCGAACTGTTTGATGTCGGCAAATCATACATATATTATGCCGAAGAAAAGAACGAAAACGGGCACAATAACCTCTTTCTCCTTGAGTATAACCGCTCTACTCGCAAGGAAAGACTCGTCACAAACTATACTCTTGAAGATCCTACATTTGTAGAACATCTTTTCGCTTTTGAAAATACTCTCGTTCTTATCCTCGAAAACGGCGGAAACAGTATGTGGCTTATTGAGATCGACAAAACTACCGGTTCAGAACTTAACAGAAAAAAAGTCGTCTGCACAGGTTCTTTCAGAAGCTGTATAGCGCTTGACAGCGACCATGTTATAATATACATGGGTCCCGATCAGGCTAATTCCGAAATGTTCAAGCAGTACAGTGAAATCACCGGCTGTGAATGTCTTTGTTATATGTATAACCTCAGAACCAATACTAAACATTTTATCAAAAATCCGCTTATTGCAAAACTTGGTGTATCAAATATAAAACAAATGACCGTACAGGATCAGAAATATCTTGTTCTTCTCGACCCATTTGCTGATGAGGATATAAAAAAAGGCTACTATGAAGAACAAAGATGGATAAGTGCTGATATTCGTGACAATATCTGGCTTTGCAACCTTTCAGTTCTTGAAAACGAACTTGAAACCGGTGTCGAAAATATTTCAAAGCAACGTATTGTAAGCGCAGATATAAAAGCTCTTGCACGTTATATGGGTATCGACGGCGATAAAATGTATTTCCGTGCAAAGGAATTCCGAACAGGTATCGAAAAAATATGCAGCTATGATGTCGAACTGAAAAAAGTACAAGTTGAAGCTGAATTGAAAATCTCGGAAAGCGGTCATACAATGTACATCATAGAAGAAAACCCGTTCTCAATATTTGCTGTAACGAGGAATTCAAAAGAAACAAAAGTCGAGGGAATTATAAACAGCAATGCATTACTCTCATACGACAACGGACTTGGAAGTTTTATGACGTGCATTGACAACAGATATATCGTGACCCAATATTTAGCCGCCGAAGACAATTACTCCGCACCCGAACATTATTGCGCTATATACGACAGTAAGCTCGGTAAAAGCGAAAGTTACCGCTGTAACTGCTATCTTAAAGGCAGCACCCTTGTTCTTTACTAATAAAAACAGCACCGACCGTATTTTTTACGACCGGTGCTTTATTTATTCTCCAACGAATATTTCCTCAAAAAACTTTCATCTCAGAAACTTTTTTATTTTATGCTTTATTTTCTGCATAAGTGTACGGCTTCCGTAATTTTTAACGACAGAGGAAATTCCGTTTTTCTCGTAATCTTTCCAGAAATCAGTTCTCTGAGAAGAACACGGAGTCGGCTTTTCAAGATTTTTCTGCCAGCAGTCCTCTTTATTGCTTTCCATTATCTCCATTTTGGATTTAGCGGCATCAAACAAAGATTTTCCCTTTTCGCTGTGTATCAGTACGAGCGAATTACCCATTGGGTCATAAAAATCAGGCAATTTCTTTTCTATATGCCAGTAGTCACCTATGGTAATATCCGTTGATCTTTCGATTCTCGCATATGGGCAGCGATGACAAGCCGGACGCATTATACAGTTGCTTGTAAACAACAGCTTATAGCTCTGAATACTGACTTCCTTTCCTCCGGCGACAACAAGAGAGAGTGGTTTATTCCAGCCCCTTCTCTTATCCTTGAAAGTAAGATATTCTATCTTTCCGTGTTTTTTCTCAATAATACCGGCATAATCACGCCATATCTTCGGAGACGGCGAACCGTGACATATGATGTCGCAAACTGTAACACGTTCACTCAGCCCCGACATATCAATAAATTTTCTGAATCCGGCAGCCTGACAGCCCATTCCTACAAAAAGCATTTTCTTTTCCGGATTGTCTTTCAGCCACTTGAGAGAATCCTTGTATATCGTTCCGGGAATACTCTGCATATATTTCGAGCCTATCGCCTCATCACGTTCTTCTTTTGTCAGAATCATCTTAAATCCGGCAGAATGACTATCGTAGTCATAAACCGCACAAACGACTGCATCTCCTCTTTCAAGAAAAACATCTGATAACGATCTGAAAGCTCCGCCCGATGAACTTTTTTTCAGCAGCTCATGATCCTTAAGTCTTGCTGCATAAACAACAGTTTCCATCATTCCACCCCCACAAGCCAGCCTTTTTCTTTCTGTGCCTGCTTAAAATCGCAAACACTCAGGCATTTATAACAGCGTACACATTTCGACGCATCCACTACAGGGTAAAGGAAACCTTCTTTGTCCTCTTCCATTGAAATTGCTCCGACAGGACATATAGCACTGCAAGCACTGCATCCACAGCAGTTATCTCCGCTTTCATAAAGAACAGGCAGTTTTTTCCCGTTCTCCCCATCTTTTTCATTGCGGTATCTTACAGAATCGGAATTTATAATTTTCAGCTCACCACTGTTTCCATTTTTGCCGCGTTTTTTTCTTTTATTCAAAAACTTCATCATTTTTCTCCCAACAGCCCTGACAAGCGGCATATTCAAAATAAAAAATGCTAATGTTCCGATGAGGAAATTAAATACCAGCGCAAGAATATTTTGCTGTAAACACAGGCAGCATTCTGTCACAAGTATACCGAAAACAAGTATGATATGCACATAATCATATTTCAGCTTTACAAGCTTGCGAACGTTGAACATTCTGTATATAAACAGGAACATATAGCTGACTAAAGTTGAAATCGAAGCTGCGTAAAGGTCAAGCGACTGTATAAGCAGAATATCCACAACGAGATTTATCACAGCAGCCGCCATTGTTGTAACACCAACATTTAATGTTGCCTTATATGCAACATAAATTCCGCCGAGATATGATGACATGATGTAGAAAAACATACCCATAAAAAGTATAGGCACCTGTGCATATGCGTAGTAATATTCCTTGTTTCTGACCAGTATTTCAAACAAAAACGGTGCTATAGCAAGCATAGCGCCCATAAATCCGGCGATAAGGTTGTACATTGTTTTGAACATAGAGGAATAATACTTTTGAACATCCTTATCTTTGTTGTATATTGATGCATTTTCCTGCCACGCAAGAGTAAAAGTGCTTTGTGCAAGCTGTAAAAGCTGTGGTATCTTATTTGCAGCAGCATATGCCGCATTAGCTGCCAAATGCATAGGCGACATGAAGCGTATAACCATACGGTCAGACATTTTGATTATCCACATAGACATACTGTTCGGAACCATAGGCCACGAATACTGGAGCATTTCTTTAAGAGTATCCCAGCTTGTCAGCGAAAAATCAAAATATTCGTAAAGCCTGATTTTAAAGAACAGGTAGATAAATGAACAAAACGATGCAATAAACAATGCTGTAACAACACCGAAAAGTCCAAATTTCAGCCAATAGACGCATACTACCGTGAAAATCATTTTGAATGCTGCACTTATAATGGCACTGACGGAATAGTCCTTATTATTAGACAATCCCCTTGACACCTGCCTTGCCGCATTTACAAGAATATCCGCCATAAAATATGCGCATACCATAATACGCACAAGCGGTGTAGCATCCGTAAGACAGAAATATGTGACTATCAGTGCAGCTATCGACACCGGAACTATGAACACATATATGTTTGTAACAATCTTTGTTACTTCATATTTACTTTCCCGCCTGTCTATCAGGTAACGAAACGCCGCTGTTTGTATCTGTAGTGTTGCGGACGGCAGAATCAGCGATACAAGTGTTGTATACAAGTCGTATATACCCAATTCTTCCTTATCAAGACATCCGGTAAGAATCGGGAAAATAATAAATGTTGCCAGTTTGGGAAGTATAGACCCTATTGACAAAACCAGCGTATTTTTGACAAGTTTTTCTTCTCTCGAACTCATAACTTTATCCACCTGAAAACATCATAAACTCAATCAAAAGCCCCACCTTAGGCGGGGCTATAGGTAATCACATCATTCAATTCAACTAAAACGGTTCAAAAACTTTCCTGTCTTCAAAGCAAAGGGCTTTTTTACTGTTGTACTCCCCATCATTTTTTTGTATTTAAGATTGCACCCGAGCGTAAACATCGCTGCAATCGCATAAAACGGAAAAGTGATGTCATACAGGCAGTTACCCGTAAAGCAGTACATAAGGAACATTATCTGCATTGCACACGAGAAATACAGTTCTCTTATGTACGGGCTTTTATAACCGCTTTTATTGCAGTATCGTATAAGTTTGAACACCGTAAACAACAGGAACACAGCAACTATAATAAACAATGCAGTACCAACAATACCTGTTTCACACAAAAGCTGAACATAAACATTATGTGCATTCATGTAACTGTATCGTTCTGCACGACCCGAAGATTTGAAAAGTTCATCATGATATATATATCTGAATCCAAGCCAGCCAATGCCGAAAACAGGATGCTGTGCAAAATTAGACAATGCTACTTCCCAGAATTCATAACGGGACATTGACTCTTTATCATCGCCGATAGTCAGAAAACGTGAAACTGTATGCTGAACAACAGGAATGTACTGATATGCGAAGAATAAAACAATAAATACACCGATACCACCAAGCAGCAGCAGCGTAAATCTCGACCTTTTTTTCTTTGAGCCGAACATATAGAATACTGCTATCATGGATATTGCGCCAAAAATAAGGACTGCTCGTTTGGAGGTCATTATAAGTGCGAACAGAGCCACAACGAAAAGTATGACAGAAAGCTTTTTCTTGAAATTTGTTTTCTGATTTGATGCCATAAGTACAGCAAAGAAACAAAGCACTGTAACTACAAGTACAACGCCGTTATGTGAATAGTGGTTTGTAAAACCTGCTCTGTATCCGTAAGTACCGGAAGAAGTTCCTGTAGGATAATATCCCCATAGTTGTCGCATATAAGAGTACAGTGATGGAATAAAGAAAAACATATATGTTCCTGCCACATGGGTCATACCAACTGCCGCCATATATCGAATCAGTTTTTTATACGAAGGTGCATTGTGTATCATAAGCAGCAGGAATAAAAACGGAAACAGAAATCTTGCCGTTCCCATAAATCCGCCGTTAATAAATTCATTGTTCCGGATAAACACGAAACAAAGCATCAAAAACGATACGACTAAAACTTTCTTTTCATACTTTATTTTGAACCCATATGAAAAAATTTGCAATGCAATTGTCAGTATCCACAATCCCACTCTGAAAGCTGCCGGAAAAAGAGCAAATATATCCGCATAGAATGAGAATACAACAAACAAAAAACTTGCTATATCAGACGAAACCGATTTCAACGACAAATAACCACATCCCTTCTGTCAAAACACTTTTCAGGTCATATGCAAAAACTCAAACATAATATTTTAGCAAAACAATATCTGTATCAAAATCCAACAATGTTCACAATAAAGTAAACTCTTTGAAATACTCACGTGAAACATTTCTTTGTGCTTCGATCTTTTCTTCTGCATCTTTCCAGTCAGTGTCAAACAGGTCTATAATTCCGGAATTTTGGGGCAGATCATCTTTCAAAATACCACATTCCAGAAGGAGATTTTTGCTTCTGAGATTATATCCTCTCGGATTTTTAAATTCGATAGAAAACTTCTTATGATATATAACAGAAAAGGCTGTTCCGTGAAAAGAGTTTGTCACAACATATTCAGCATTTCTGAATAAACCTATAATTTCTTCTACAGCGGCAGTTCCTTTATAAATTCCGCTGTTCTTTTTCATACTTTTACATACCGTCACAACTTCCAGACCATTTTTTTCTGCAAGCTCACGTGCATATGCTGCAACGCTTTTCTGATACGGCACCATATACACAAGCACATAAAGCTTTTTTACATTTGTTTTTGCTGCGACTTTATTCCACTGCTCTGAAGTAAGAAGTAAAGTTGGGTCAATATTGACTCTCGCATTTAAGCCAAATTCATTTTGCAGCAGTTTCTTTCCGCTTTCCTCTCTTACTGAAAGCCATGAAAACTGCTTGAGATAATTTTCATAATCTGCTTTCCATTCCTGCGGCAGTTCACTTATGCCAAAACTGACCGCATAGGAAACCTTTTTTTCATTATGTTCATGGAAATTCTGAAGATATGTATCTTCGTTGCCTGTCCAGTTTCTGTTCCAGACCTGATCGCTGCCTGAAACTATCCTGTCATATTTTTCAGCAGCCGTTTTCAGTTCCTCGACTGTTCCGATATAATTGGACAATTTCATATTTTCATGACAGAAACGGTCAATCTTGCGTATACGATTTTTTGTAAACGGATAATGCAGCACTGCGCTGACAAAACCGCTGCTTTTTATCAATTTTTTTAGAGAGCGCTGTTTTTCCACACCTTTACAGCGATAGTCGATAATTTCGACTTCAGATCCGGTGACTGTCTGACTTATTGCCGTTTGCAGTGCATAGGCCTGCAATGCAGCACCATAATTATTGGCACTGTGAAATGTCAGAATACCAATTTTCATATTTTCTTCCCCTTTATCCGAAAAATCACTTCATCAGATCTATATATATTTTCTCCATTGTTTTTCCTGTTTCCCTTATATCAAAACCAGCACTTACTATCATTTCACTACAGTCTTTTCTTTCTTTTCCTGCATATGACAGTAAAGCATCGACCCATTCTTCAACCGGAGCTTTCAGTGACATATACTTTATCATTCCGGCGGCATTTGCCTCTTCTGCAACTACATCGGATACAACACAGTTCAGACCGGATGACTGAGCCTCAATATTAACTATACCGAGTCCCTCAAAAATGGACGGCAGAAAAAACACGTCCATTGCCTGATAATAATCTTCCACATTTTTTATTTGTCCGAGGAATAACACTTTATCCCCGATACCAAGTTCTTTTGCCTGCTGCTTGACCTGTTCGGCAAGTTCACCCTGACCTATAAGCATCAAAACACTGTCTGGATGTTTTTTCAGTAACTCGGCAAACACTTCAAGCATGAATTTATGATTCTTTTGCGGCATAAATCTTCCTATGTTTCCCACCGCAAATTTATTTTCTATATCAAGTTCCTTGCGAATCTTTTCTCTTACTTCCGGACGATAAGCGAACTTTTTCGCATCTATTCCGTTTTTCACCATAACAGCCTGACTCTGAGCCTTTTTCGTAAACATATATTCTGACGAAGACTTAGAAATTGAGATAAGCAAATCAGCCTGTCTGCAAAGCATACTTTTCAGAGGCGCAGAAAATTTTTCTTTGATACCGCTTCTTCCGCCGTTATTATGTGAATGTACTATAATTTTCGCCTTGCTGTACTTTCGGCAAGCAGATGCAACCATATAATTGAACAATAGAACACCGGAATTAACATGAATGATATCATATTCGTGTTCGGAAAGGAATTTTTTCAAAGCTTTTTGAAGTTTTATTTTTCCTTTCATCTTACTGCTGTTTATACCAAGCTGATATATATGACCGCCGCCGCTTTCAATTTCCTCACGGTAATTTTCGTAGGTTGTAACGTTAGGAGTCAGAAAGTCAAAGTTAACTTTTGTTTTGTCGATATTACGCCAGATATTCAGCAACAAAGCCGAAACTCCGCCGAAATTTTTTGATCCTGCATTGATTTGTAGAACCTTGACCATGAACCATCAATCCTCTATATCTATAGATGCTATTTCTGTCATATGTTTATTTCTTGTCTCAACAGGAGGAAGCTTCATATAATCCCCATAAAGTTTTTTGAGAAAAGCATCGTAATCTTCCGGACCGTTGAACTCCCCATCTTCAAAACGATATTTTGCGCCATTTCCGTATATAGATTTGGGTATCATATCCTTGAATTTATACATACCCATGAAATTAACATAATATTCTGCCGTTTCAGCTTTGCAGGCTTTCATAGCCTTATCAAGCTTTTTCCACATTTTATCGTACTTTACAAAATGCTGTATCGGTGTATGACGCACAACGGCTATTATCATATTTTCGAGACGACTACGTTTTTTATTCAAGGTCACTATCTCATCAAAAACCGATATCTGCATCCACATTCTTCTGTATAAAAGACGAAATTGTCTCAGCTTGTTATGAAGTTTATTTTTAGGCATACCGTCAAGCGGAAAAATATCAAGCCATGCATTACTTATTTCTCCGGTTTTGCTGTGAGTGCGTTTAAGCTTAACTCTTGGATCGTTTATTCTAAGATAGTAACGGTGTACACTGCTGTCATAAAGAAAATGCTTTATTATGTACGGAGAACTAAGCTCCTGCGGCAAAATTTCAAGCAGTTTTTCATAATCCGGTCTTGGCATACGTACATCTGCATCATCATCCCACGGGATAAAGCCCTTATGACGAACCGCACCTAAAAATGTTCCCGCACTGAGATAGTATGTCAGATTATACTTTTCACAAATACGGACTACTTCTTTCAGCATAGCAAGTTCTACCATTTGCAGCTTGCGAAGATCTCCCTCGGCAGGTTTTAAATTTTCGGCATTTTCCGCATTTACCTGATTAGTTTCTGTATTCATCTTAATTCTCCGTTATCACTCATTAAGTTCCGCTGCGTGGGCATTTTTATCCGCATCTTTGGGCGGCGTCATATAATCCCCGTACATTTGTGTCAGTACCTTGTCATAATCTTCCGGACCCATAAGCATATAGTCCTCGAATTTATAAAGCTTTCCTTTGCCATAGTACTCCTTCGGGAACATTTCCTTGAACTTGTACTGTCCCATGAAGTTACAGATATAATTACTTTTTTCAATCGGATATTTTTTCATCAGCCTGTCAAGCTTATCGAGTTTTTTCCGTGTATCTGATTTTATTCCAAAGCCTGTAATCTGCACAAATTTTATTACGATTCTTTCACTCAGCGGACGATTCGGTCTTTTCAAATTGACCTTTTCAAAACAGGAAATATGATACATAGCTCTTGTAGCGAGGAGACGAAACATATGTATTTTTCTTACGATGAAATTATTCGGCATACCGTCAAGCGGAAAAATGTCTACCCAGACATTCTCGTTTCTTTCCTCAAGACTGCCTTTTCTTTTCAAGCTGTGACGTTTATCAACAACACGTGCGAAGTAGTAGTGATGTTTTTCCGAAACACTGTAAGTTTGCAGGGTAAGATGTTCAGGGAGATAATCCTGAATTTCTTTCAAAAACTGCTCATACTGCGGACGTGGTATACCTATGTCAATATCATCATCCCATGGTATAAACCCTTTATGTCTGACAGCACCGAGAAGCGTACCGCCAAGCATATAGTACGTCATATTTTTTTCTTGGAGATATTTATATATATAATCAAATACATCAAGAATAAGCTTTTGCACCTTTGACAAATTCTCGTTGGCCATAATCATTTCCCCTGATTTCCCTTAATCTTGTGTCATCTTATCCTTATCATTCCTCAGCATAGTACTGCTGATACCATCGGTATGCGGCAGATACACAAGTTCCGCACCCAATTCTTTCATTTTTTTCCCGGTTTCTTCCCAACGGGAATTTCCTTTCCAGTCGCTGCCTATAAATATCGCATCAAATTTCAGGCTGTTCCATATTTCTTCCTTGTCGAGTGTATGGACAATTATAGCTTTGTCAACACAGTCAATATGTTCGACAATATAGCGTCTGTCGTTTTCATTTATAACAGGACACTTGTGCTTGTATTCTTCAACAAGTTCATCAGCATTGACACCGACAATAAGCTGTTCACATTGTTTTTTTGCATTGAGCAGCAAATTCAGATGCCCGATATGAAACATATCAAAAACGCCCTGTGTATAACCGATTTTATATTTTTTCATCTCATGCACCCCATCATTTATGCAGATCATTCTTGATCTGAGTAGTACTTATTTCAGGAGTACGAGAGAGATAAACAACTTCGCAGCCTTCTTCAAGAAGGAAATCAAATTTTCCTTCCCAGTCATCTCCCATAACAAATGTATCTATATGATATTCATGAATGTCATTTTTCTTTTGCTCCCAATTTTCTTCGGGAATAACAAGATCAACATATCTGATTGCCTCAAGGAGGGCTTTTCTTTGCTCATAGGAGAAATAACATTTTTTCTGTTTTTGATTCCAGTTAAACTCATCCGTAGAAAGGCATACAACAAGATAATCGCCCAGTGCCTTTGCACGCCTGAGCAGATTTATATGACCATAATGCAGCAAATCAAAAGTTCCGTATGTAATTACACGTTTCATAAACAAATATACCCCATTTTTCCACAACACATATTTTCATAAAAATGTGCTGCAACGTATGATAAAACACAATACAACATTCTAATTATAATACAAAGAGAAGTATTTAGTCAACGCAGCAAATAAATTTTCCACTATTTTTACAAATGGCTATTTATAAATCAGAATTTTCTATACAATTTTGGTCAATTTTATCATTTTGAGGTAAAAGAACAAAAAAAGCTAAAGCAAAATCCGCAGAGAAACCACCAAAGTGAAATTTCCCTGCGGTAAGGTCAGATTACATTGCGATTATATCTTCTTCTTCAAGCAGTTTTATACCGTTTTCTGTAAGTATTTTTTCAGCAGCATCATTGTCTGCAACTCTGAGCACAACAGACGCAAATTTTTTTGAAATAGTTATAAAAGCGTACATATACTCAATGTTGATATTATATCTTGCAAGAATTCTGACAACTTTTGCCAAAGAACCCGGCTCATCAGGAATTGAAACACCTACGACCTTTGTAATTGATACAAAGCATCCTGAAGACTCAAGAGCCTCTCTCGCCTTTTCCGGATCGGTAACTATGAGACGGAAAATACCGAAGTCCTGAGTATCTGCAACACTCATAGCACGAATATCAATTCCTGCCTTTGCAATTGAATCGGTAATTGTGACAAGTTTACCCTCTTTGTTTTCCACGAAAATAGAGATCTGTTTAACAGCCATAATAAAACCTCCTTATGTTGTAATACCGTAACGTCTGCGATTATCGATCAGACGGACAGCCTTGCCCTCAGAACGTGGTATAGTCTTAGGCGCAACAAGGTGTATTTTCGGATTGATACCAAGCATTGCTTTCATAGCGTCCTGAAGTTTCTTCTCTTTGAGAGTGATAACCTTCGGCGTATCGGAGAAATCTTCTGCGCTCATCTCAACATTGATATCGAACGTATCAGAATTATTTACTCTGTCGAGAATTATCTGATAATTGGGTGCATAGCCGTTATTGAGAAGTACAGTTTCGATCTGGCTCGGGAATACGTTGACACCTCTGATAATCATCATATCATCAGAACGTCCCATAGGCTTAGCCATTTTTATAAATGTTCTGCCGCAGGAACATTTTCCTCTTGTCAGGATACATATATCTCTTGTACGGTAGCGCAGCAGAGGAAATGCTTCCTTATCCAGCGAGGTGAAAACAAGTTCGCCCTTTGTACCCTCCGGCAGTACCTCACCGGTATTCGGGTCAATTATTTCTGCGAGGAAATGATCTTCGTTTATATGCATTCCTGTCTGTTCCTCACACTCAAAAGCAACGCCAGGACCGCTGAGTTCGGTCAGACCATAGATATCATATGCCTTTATGCCAAGTGACCTTTCGATATCACGGCGCATTTCTTCTGTCCATGGTTCTGCGCCGAAAATACCGGCTTTAAGCTTGTTATCTTCAGGCTTGTAACCTCTTTCTTTGAGCGACTCGCCAAGATATGCGGCATATGACGGTGTACAGCAAAGTATGGTAGAATTAAGATCCATCATAAACTGTATCTGTCTTTCGGTATTGCCGCTCGACATAGG
>CACXGC010000029.1 GCA_902767155.1 uncultured Ruminococcus sp.
CACCCAAGCAGCATTTCTCAAGTATCAAAGATGCAAGAAATCGTGCGTCTTCCCCATATCTCAGATACTCGGAAAATCTCTTTTCCCCTATAGACTCTGTTTTTATAAATGAACTCGTTACATGAAGCTGAATACAATCATATTCTTTTCTTAGATCTATCACTCTTGTAACGTCAAACTTCTTATCAAGGTAATGGTAATCTGTACGACCTTCAAAATATCTCATGCGACACCCGACAACATCAACTTCATCGTAATGATTTTCAAAGAATTCACACACATACGAAAATGCATCTTCTTTCCAACGGTCATCAGCGTCAAGAAAATTTACATATTTCCCTTTTATCAACGGTATTCCGGCATTTCTTGCCCTGCTGACACCGCCGTTTTCTTTTTCGATATACAAAACATTGTCGGGATATTTTTCCTGATATTTTCGGCATATTTCTCCGCTTTTGTCTGTACTTCCGTCATTTATGAAAATTATCTGGATATTATCATCGAAACCTATTGTCTGACATAATACAGATTCTGTCGCCTCAGCAAGATATTTTTCTACATTGTACACCGGTATTACAACCGATACTTTAAATTTCTTTTCCATCAGACAGCTCCATATTTATATTTCAGATCTTTTATACATTCGTACACTCTTCTGCAACAATGCGCATCGTGGTACGGGTAAAAATCTTCAATACGCTTCAAATATTTCTCGTCATTTCTACATCCGTTTTTCATCATTTCTATCAATGCTTCTACAGTTGTTTCCTTATCATAACATACCTTGCCAAAGCCGTCTCTTTCATAATCAAAATATCCCTGCTTGTAAGTATGCTTCATATAGAATGACTCTTTATCAAACTGCGTATATATGACAGGTTTTCTCAAATATGCAAAATCAAAAGCAACACTTGAATAGTCAGTAATAAGCACCGAACTCGAAATAAACTCATGCTGATAATCAACAAGACCATCATTGACCGAAAAACATTCATTACTTTCAAAGTCTTTCCACTGTTCACAATGCATAGGGTGCATACACAAAAGACCTTTGTAACCGTATTTTTTCATAGCCTCAATAAGTCGGCTGTCGTTTATCAAACCATTATAAAAGCGATAGTACTCGGTATCTTTGAATTTGTCAAAATAGACACTTTTGTTAGCTTTAGGATCAAAACTTCCCTTTATACTCTGCCGCCATGTCGGAAATATCACTATCTTCTTTTCAGGTCTTTTTCTTTTGCCCTTCCTGTAAAGATTATCATACCTTGTCAGACCTGTAAGAACCGGAATATCCTTTGTCACACAATAATTTCCGTTGACAATTGATAAATATTCGGGAATTGCCGCTGTAACTATCATACTTATGTTCTTATTGTAACGATTCAGCCAGCCTGACATATCATCTTTGATTATTCCATGTTTCAGATAAACAAATTCGTACCCTAAAAGGTCAACAAGATATTTCATATTTTCCCCGAACGGATTAAAAAGATAATCTGATGCGGCTGACGATATTATCTTATCTGACAGCAAAAACTTCATTCGATATTCATCTGTATCATATGCAAGAACCTTACCATACTTTTTCATACGTTCAAAGTCTTCGCAGTCAGCATTTATATTGAAGTATGTATCTATCCTTGCCCTATGCTGCCACTTATTCATATATCGGAAAAAATGCTCGCCGTTATCATTTGCAACATATGTTCTGTCAGATATCAGCCATATATCCCTCTTTTTATTTTTGATCTCTTCAAAGTAGCGTTTACGCCATTCTACTGCTTCATCCTGTCCCTGTTCAAGTAACAGATTGCGATAATTCTCTTCAAGCTCATCTCTTAATTCATCACTGTACGGAGTAACATGAACACCTTTGTCATTCGCCTGAATTATGAATTTTCCTCTTGCGTAATAACCACCGTCTATCTTCGGAAGGTGTGAAAACTTTCCAAGTGAAGTATATATTTCTTTTGTACTGTCACCCTTGCGATAAAAGAAAGTTATCTGTGTTTCCTTATCCGGATTCAGGTGAATTTCATAAACAACGGCTCTACCCTTATTCGTAACGCCATCCATGGTAATCAGGTCAAATTTTGGACAATCCACATAAGACGGGTAATACACTTCTCCGGCAACTTTCACATAATAGTTGTAGTCATTTCCTCGCATCCAGCAATTATCTTTTCCCTCAAGGCGCAAAATATTTCCGTGCAGTTCAAAATAATCCCAGATAAGCAAAGTTTTTGCAGTATCAAGATCTATAACCACAAAATCCTTATACTTTATCTTTCCATCATCGTATTTCAGATCTTTGCGCACATCATGACCGTATTTCAGAGAAAAACAATACATTTTCATATTCATATAAATACTGCGCTGTCTGAAAATGATCTCATCGTCAATATCTTTTATAATATCCACAATAAGTGCTCTGTATCTGTCAAACTTCTCCTTCTCCAGAAGTTTATACACAGGCTTTTTTACTCGCCATGTCAGGTCATACATTACAACATACTGGATAAACTTCTTTATCTCTCCGTATTTTTCTTTTGACAGGTCAACCAAATATTTGTGAAAATAAACAGGAGAGTCAAAATAATAACTTTCCGAACCGCCTTCTTTTTGAAGAACAGATGTTCCGTCAGTTCTCATACGATGCTGATGTAATGCTTCACGAACAACACCAAGTGAACATTTTTCGAGAAGTATTTCGTTTATAAATCCGGCATCTTCACAATATCTCAGATATTCACAAAACCTCTTTTCGCCTATTGCTTCCGCTTTTATGAGCGAACTTGTGGCGTCCATGTGAACTATATCAAAACGCTTTTCCAAATCAATAACACAGGTAGATGCAAACTTATAATCCAGTCCGTGAAATCCTTTTTCACCGTCAAAAAGCACTTTTCTCGCTGCGACAATATCCGTTTTATCATAATTATTTTCAAAAAAATCGGTAAGTTTTTCCAAAGCATCAACTGTCCAGCAGTCATCACTATCAAGAAAATTTACATATTTTCCTTTAATAAACTCTATTCCTTTATTTCTTGCTGCACTTACTCCTCGATTTTCCTGCTTGACATAAATAACATTCTCCGGATATTTTTCTTTATAAGACAGACAAATTTTTTCACTGTTGTCAGTACTGCCATCGTTCACAAGAATAAGCTGTATATTTTTCTCAAAACCTATTGACTGCTCTACAACACTATCAATTGATTTCACAAGATATTTTTCCGAATTATAAATCGGCATAACAACCGACAAAAGATAATTTTCACTCATGTTATCACCCTATATTATAGCTCAAAAGCTGATTTTTCAGGCAGCAGCGTTTCAAAACTGTCAATAACCTGCTGTTTTTGCTTTTCAAAATCTTTTGTATAAATTGTATCGTTAATGCAAATAAGGCGATAACGTCCTTTTGCAATCGACGAAAGCGCATCATCCCATATATTATCCTTTATATGGTAACAGCGTCCTATCCCTGTTCCTCTTGGAATTGCTGTTCCCTCTGCAAGCTGCCAGTATTTTATCAGCCACTGATTGCAATTAGACTTTGTGCGGAATTTATCCTGACAAGTCTTGTCAAGCGTTTCTCCTTCTTCATTCCATACCTTTTCAAATGTAGCTTTCAGGAAATTACTCGGAAGATGGTTATAATACATTCCCGGAAACCATGGCCACATATTCAGCGCAGTAGTTTTTATTATACGTTTCAGCCCATTTTTCGGACTATACCACTTTTTGAAATCACGCTTCATGCATACTCTCTTGTCGAAATGATCATTGATTATCTCAATGTCATTACCATTGAAAAATCCCGCACTTTTCTTTCCGAAAAATATACAATCAAGAGAATATGTGTCCATCGGTCTGCCGTTTTTGAAAAAATCCTCCGGCTTAACATAATCTGTTACAAACATATCATCATTGAAATATACAAACTGTTCTGCAAGTCCGTCTATTCTGTGAAGATTCAATTCTATGGTATTCGCATTGAAAGTAGGAAGATATTTTTCCGGAATATAATCTCTGTGGTTGACAATGTTAAGCTTAGGATGAGACGTATTCAGCCAAGGAGGCAAATGACCCCACGTCACAAAATGGATACGATTTACCCATGGCGCAAATTTTTCTACACCACGAAACCAATATTGTAAATTATCCCAACTTCTGTAGCGGACTATTGTATTATCCCCTTTTTCCGTCGAAGAATCATATTTATTTTTTTCTTCCTGCCAAGCCTTATCATTGCCATCAACCCATATCATCACAAAATCAATCTTATCCATATGTCCTCCGAAATAAATCTCACATCAG
Organism: uncultured Ruminococcus sp.; assembly: GCA_902767155.1. Classification (GTDB taxonomy): domain Bacteria; phylum Bacillota; class Clostridia; order Oscillospirales; family Acutalibacteraceae; genus UBA1213. The sequence continues at coordinate 4,327 of CACXGC010000029.1, forward strand.
TTCATACACCTGCTGAAAAAATCTTTTCCGTAAATTTTGATGCTTTTTCCGAAACAAATATGCTGAACTTGTCCCAACGAATAAGCTTTCTCAAAAGATCCGCCGCTATTGCCATTACGAGCGATGCAACAAAAACAAATGCAAATACCGCATACCAGTATTTCAACGAATATGTGAAACTTGTAAGCCACACTGCACGGATAAATGTATGCATAAAGAATATATCTGAGGAATATTTTCCGAAAAATGCAAAAATCTTACTCAAAACCGGAATACCGCAGAAAAATTCATAAAGCCAGTAAACAAATATTACAGGCAACACCGAACTTATAACATAATAAAAATTACTCCATGTCCAGCCCTGTTTTCTGAACCAGAAGGCAAAAAGAAGTACTGCTGTCCATATAACAAATTTCAGTATCTTTGACACCACAGCATTATTTGTTATCGTCTTTTCTTTCATTTTTTCAAAAATATTGCAGTCTGCAAAAATAATACCGAGCGGAATACACAAAAGCCAGCGTGTCATGTTGTTAAGTGAAGAACCGCTGTAAAAATCACTGCGTATCAACAGCGGCAGAACAGCATATACTGACAATACTCCGATACCGCATTTTTTATAAAGATTAACCGTTACCGGCATTAATCCTATTATCACCAACGCAAAACTCATGTACCACCATGTGCTTACCATCATAGGCGTTCCAAGTATGCCTGCTAAACCAAACATATCGCAGAGCATATTCAAAACAAAAACTGCTCCCTCACCATAAGGATTCTTATTCATTGCAATCATAGCCACAGCCGTACATACAACGTATGGTATAAAAAACGCCATCAAAAGCGAAATCGTTCTTTTTGTCAAAAAAGATGTACTGTCTTTACTGTCAAGACTATTTTTTCCGTCACGAAAATATTTGCTGCTTATTGTTCTCATAAGACCGTAGGATGAAAGAAATGCAAAAGTACCAACACATACATTCATACTTTCAAATATGTAGTATGCATAATAATCTTTCAGCGGCGCAAAGCTTATTTCATATCCCATAAGCCTGTCTTTTGTTGCAAGACAATGATAGAATACAAGAAAAACAATCGCTACTCCTTTAACAACAAGTGTGTCCTGCTTTGAAAAACTTTTATTCATAGCTCTACTCCAATACTTTATTTCTCAAATGAAGATTTCTCAGGCAAAAGCTTTTCCAGACTTTCACGTACTGCTCTGCTTGTTTGCTCAAAATCTGCTGTCATTGCTGTATCATTCAGGCATATCAGCTTATGTGTTCCATTTTCCACAGCTTTGAGTGCTTTAGAAACTTCTCCGTCTTTAAGATGGTATACTCTTCCCAATGCTCCACGCGGCACACTTATGCCTTTGCAGAGCTGCCAGTATTTCAAAAGCCACTGATTTACGTTAAATCCGCTTCTGAAACGGCATCGGCAAGTCTCGTCAAGAGCTTTTCCGCATTTTTCCCAAACTTCATTATACGTACTTTTCAAAAAACACGTAGGAAGGTGGTCGTAATGAAATCCCGTAAACCAGTCCCATGTACTTAACATGAACGTCTTCACATTATTTTTGAATCCGTTTTTCGGGCTGAACCACTTTGAAAAATTCTCCCGTATAACTTTTTTGCTGCTTTTGAAGTTATTATTTATCTGCTCCAGATCAGAGCCGTTTATGTGACCAACACTGTCTTCAACAAAATAAATGCAGTTCAGTCCGTATGTATCGCAAGGTCTTCCGCCTACAAAAAAATCTTCCGGACGAACCTTTTTAGTAATAAACATATCATCGTTGAAAAAAACAAACTGTTCCGAAAGTCCCTCTATGCGATGAAGATTAAGCTCTATCGGATTTGCATTGAATGTCGGCAGATATTCCAACGGTATATAATCCTTGTGATTCACAATATGAAGCTTTTCGTTATTCGTATCAAGCCATTTCGGAAGGTGTCCCCATGTAACAAAATGAATTCTGTTCACCCAAGGCGCAAATTTTTCAACTCCTCTGAACCAGTACTGCAAATTATCCCAATCACGGAAACGAACAGCCGTGTTTCCGCTTTTCGCTGAACCGTCATATTTGCTTTTTTCTGCAAGCCACTCGGGATCACTTCCGTCAACCCATATCATCACAAAATCTATTTTTTCGTCTTTCGGGTCACTCATTTTCAAAGCTCCTTAATAGCATCATAATTTCTTTCACAATTATTCTCGTCATACAGATCAAAAAATTCATCATGCCTTTTCAAATAAACTTCATGATTCACGAAACCCTCTTTTGCAGCGTTTTCCAGCTCGTTCAATGCCTGTTCCGCAGTATAGTTGACTTTTCCGAAACCGTCATCTTCATAACTGAAATAGCCTTCAGGATATTGTCCTTTTCTGAAATCCTGATAGTCAAACTGGTAGTACTGCAATCTTTTTTTCATATATGCAAAATCCATTGCAATGCTTGAATAATCGGTAATAAGATATGCACTCTCTTTCAAAAGTGTCTGAACATCGTATTCAGGCCATTTTGCCACTGTTATACGCTTACTTTTGACAGAAAAATAAGACAGAAAAGGCTGCATATCCCTATGAGGATAAAATATCATATGTAAATCGTTCTCCTCAAGAATTTTTTCAAGTCTCTCACTGCAAAGAAACGCACTCCACGATTTATAGTACTCTGTTTCTGTAAAATCCGAAACATCTTCGATATCATAAGAAGCAGATGTCGGTGTTGCTATCCAGCTTCTCCAAGTCGGCATGAGCAAAACTTGTTTAAGCTTTACACTAAAATTATGCAATCCGTCTAACCTGCAAATTCCAAGCTTTTTCACCCAGCCATCAGGATAACCATACTTTTCACTGACATATTTCCATTCCCTCTCAGTACTGCATACAAACATACGCATACCGGTATTTTTATAGTAAAGCCACGGCATATCATCCTTTATAATTCCGTGCTGTAAAAATATCCTCGTATTCTTCAGCACCCTGTTTACCTCCAGAACATTACACACCGCTGCATTTGGCTTTCCGCCCTTCTGTGAACTAATATTCTTCTTTGCTGAAAGATAAAGTATCCAATGCGCCAAACTACCATAATTTACAGTTTTTCCCAAAGCAGCCACTTTCTCATAATCGAAAGATTTTTTACTTATCGCATATACAGCGTCCTGTTCAGGATGATTTTCACGTATATAACGGAATAGCCACCACGCATTATCTCTTGCCTCATTCTTATTATCACATATCAGCCACAAATCTCTGCGAAATATACGATAAACAAGCGAAACTGGGAGGGCTATCAGAAACAAAAATATATGCCCTATATCACCAAATTTCACTCTTTGAAGTTTCTGAAAAAATGTTTCTTCCATCCCAATATCCTCTGTTGTACATTTACACAATCAGCTCTTACAGCGTCTAATTTCCGTCTATAAAGTTTAAAGCACATCAGGTAATTCCTTTCTCAGACGATTATAGTTATAAATCCCCAATATAACTACTATGGCAAATTCAACAATGAAAATTGCATTTTCCCACAACGGATGCAAATGTATTCCACCTTTGACCATTTGTTGTGCAACTTTCTCAGGATATACCGGTGCTTCCCATATCCAACAGCCGCATATTATAGCTTTTCTGTAAGCGTTAACAAAGTAAGCAAGCGGATTGCAAAGCAGAATGTTTCTCATTACCGGATTTGTCAGTCTGTACGAATCATAACCGATAGCTGACAGCCAAAACAATCCGGACATGATAGTATTTATGAAATTCAGATAGTCTTTGCTGAATGCACTCATCGGTGCAAGTGACCATGTCAGCGCAAGAAAAAACAAAAACATCACCGGGGCAAGTATCAAAATTTGTAAGTTATAAATACTTGGCTGTATTCCACCGAAAACTATCATATATATATACGCAAGCGACAAAAGAAAAATATGAACATAAAATTTTGATATCGTCGTATACGTCATTATGACCGAAACAGGAAACGATACTTTATTTACAAATTGCCTGTTATCAGCAATAGCTCTTGAACCTCTGCCGATACAGTCACTCATGAAAAACCACGGAACAAATCCTGCCATTATGAATAAAAAGTAATCAACGCCCATTTCTTTACTCGAATTATTTCTTAGTATCGAAAATGCAAACCAGTACACAAAAAGCTGAAATACAGGCTTTACAAGTGCCCAAAGCGGTCCGATAACCGCACCCTTATATGTTTTCAGAAGGTCTTCCTTTGCAAGCATTATTGTTTGCTTTCCAAAACCTTTATGTTCACGTGGAATCTGCAAAATTGCGTCTTTTATTGCACAGAAAAACTTTACAGGTTTACTGCGTTTATCAATGACCAAATCTTCACTCGTCATACCTAATCCTCCAGAATCGTATTAGCTGCAACACATTTCTTTACTTCTTCAATTTCTCTCTCTGCACTTCCATCAAGACTGCTTTTCCAGAACGGAAGAGCTATAAGCCCTATCAATGTACCCACACCATAAACTATGTGCAGCATTGGAAAAATAATAAACAGCATCAGCATACACGGATATTTTTTTTCTGCCGAAATTATTGCCGTCACAGACATCACAAAATCTGCCAGAAAATACAGCGCCAACAATGCAATTATCGGAACTGTAAGCCAGCTTATTCCTGTACAGACACCTGCTATAAACATTACAATGCCCATAAGAACCGCCATAACAAAACAGAACGGCACAAAATGAAATATTGACAGGCATTTCGGACAAACTCCCACTGTCAAACCAATCCACTTTCCATTACCATATTTCTGCTCCAACATCTTAGACAGTGAAGGGCGAATATTCTGATATGATATTATCTCGTCACTTTGACATATTTTATACCCGTTTTTACGAATCCGCCAGTGCAGCTCATTATCCTCGGTTCTTCCAAGGTCTTTATTGAACCCCCCGACCTTTTCAAAAACTTCGCGTCTGTACGCCCCGTGAAAAAGCGATGAAACATACCTTTTCCCCTCACTTTTTCTGCGATACCCTGCAATTGAACTGCCAAACATCGAACTTTCTGCCAAAAGCAACATTTCACGATACGGAGTAGGGTCAAGTATATTACTCGGTCTTGCTCCACCGCACACATATTCTCCATCTTCAATTGTCAGAACATTCTTTTCTACAAAATCCTCCGGTACGGATGCATGAGCGTCAACACGTATGATTATATCACCTGAGGCATATTTTATAGCCGTATTCCATCCTGCTGCTTGTATTTTTTCAGGATTGTCAAGAACAGACGCTTTATAATATTCATTTTTATGCTGTTCACAAAAATCCATCATCAGCTTTTTCGTATCATCCTCAGAACCAGCGTCTACGAGAATAATTTCCGTCCTGATTTTAGGGTAAGTCTGAGATAACACATCTTTTAGCAGTGATGGCAGAGCAAACTCTTCATTATACGCAATTATACACAAAGAAACAGTCATTTTACACCAACCTGACATTCTGTACTGTTTGCAACCAATTATAATTATAGATTTTTATCACTGCTTTGTCAATCAGTTTAGTCATTTTCGGAATGATAACAAAGCCATTTACTGATTTCAGAAAATTTTTGTCTATCTATAAATATCCTGCCACATATACGACAAAACAGCCCCGTTTTTGCAACGAGGCCATTTCATTACGACAATTCAAATGCTCCTGTATACAACTGATAGTACTTACCTTTCTGTGCTATAAGCTGATCGTGAGTTCCTCTCTCGATAATTTTTCCGAGCTCAAGCACCATTATAACGTCCGAATTCTGTACTGTACTGAGTCTGTGCGCTATTATAAATACTGTTCTGCCGAACATAAGACCATCCATACCTTTTTGTACCAACGTTTCGGTTCTTGTATCAATGCTCGATGTAGCTTCATCGAGTATCATTACCGGCGGATCAGCTACAGCTGCCCTTGCTATGGAAATAAGCTGGCACTGTCCTTGTGAAAGCTGTCCCCCGTCTCCGGAAATAACAGTATCATATCCCTGCGGAAGCATCGTTATAAAATCATGCGCATTCGCAAGTTTAGCAGCTGCTATACATTCATCGTCGGTAGCATCAAGTTTTCCGTAACGTATATTCTCCATTACAGTACCGGTAAACAAATGAACATCCTGCAAAACCATTCCAAGCGAACGACGAAGATCTGACTTCTTTATCTTGTTAATATTTATGCCGTCATAGCGGATTTTTCCATCTGCTATGTCGTAAAAACGATTGATAAGATTTGTTATAGTCGTTTTTCCGGCACCTGTTGAACCAACAAACGCTACTTTTTGTCCTGCCTTTGCATCAAGTGATATGTCATGAAGAACTATCTTGTCTTCATTATAACCAAAGTCAACTTCTTTCATAACTATATCGCCGTTCAGCTTCGTATATGTTATCGTTCCGTCACCATGAGGATGCTTCCACGCCCACATTTCTGTACGTTCTTTAGATTCAACAAGCTTGTCATCCTTATCATATTTAGCATTTACAAGCGTTACATAACCATTATCGTATTCACTCTCTTCATCCATCAGGGCAAAAATTCTTTCTGCTCCTGCCAATGCCATAATTACAGCATTTATCTGCTGTGAAATTTCACTGAACGGACGTGTGAAGTTTTTTGAAAGCTGTAAGAATGATGCAATAATGCCCGCTGTTATTGGTGTTATCCCCGAAATCGAAAGTGCTCCACCTACTATTGCTATCAGTACATACTGCAAATTTCCGAGGTTATTCATTATCGGCATGAGGATATTGGCAAATGTATTTGCTGCTGTCGCACTTTTACAAAGTTCTTCATTTTTCTCATCAAAGTCTTTCTTTGCCGCTTCTTCATGACAGAAAACTTTTACAACCTTCTGACCGTTTATCATTTCTTCAATGTAACCGTTCACTTCACCAAGCTGTTTCTGCTGTGCAATAAAGTTTACAGCACTTCCCGATGCTATCTTTTTTGTAATATTCAGCATAAGAAAAACAAATATCACAACAAAAGCTGTAAGATATATATTCAGCCACAACATTGCTGCAAAAACAGTTATTATTGTGATAACAGATGAAAACATCTGCGGTAAACTCATTGACATCATTTGACGCATAGTATCAATATCGTTAGTATAACAGCTCATTATATCGCCATGAGAATGTGTGTCAAAATACTTTATCGGCAATGTCTGCATATGTGCAAATAATTCGTCACGAATTTTCTTCTGTATTCCCTGCGAAATCGTTACCATAATGCGATTATATGCAAGTCCTGCCAATGCACCAATGAGAAATGCTCCTCCCATTACCAGTATGATTTTCAAAAGCCCACTGAAATCAGGATTTTCGGCTGCACACAGCGGTGTGATATAGCTGTCTATAAGTATCTGTATAAACATCGAACTCAATGCCCCTGCTGCGGCGCTTATGACAATACATACCACGACAATGAAAAAACGCACCTTATATGCACTGAAATAACTAAGAAGTCTTTTGATAACTGCTGATGGATTCTGTATCCTCGGAGGTGGTTTAAATCCGATCTGCTTCGAGTCATTTTTTCTAATATCAGCCATTATCTTCACTTCCCTTCTGCTGCGAATAATATACTTCCTGATATATCTTGTTTGTTTTCAAAAGCTCCTCATGAGAACCTACTGCATTTATCATACCCTTATCCATAACGATGATTCTGTCCGCATCCTGTACCGATGAAATTCTCTGTGCAATTATTATCTTTGTCGTGTCAGGTATTTCTTCAAGAAATGCTTTTCTTATGAGTTTGTCTGTTTTTGTATCTACTGCACTGGTCGAATCGTCAAGAATAAGTATTTTCGGCTTTTTGAGCAATGCTCTTGCAATACAGAGACGCTGCCTTTGTCCGCCGGAAACATTCGTACCGCCCTGCTCTATATAATAATCGTATTTTTCGGGGAAATTCTTTATAAAGTCATCCGCCTGTGCAAGACGGCATACTCTTTCTATTTCTTCATCCGAAGCTTCTGCATTTCCCCAGCGTAGATTTTCCTTTATAGTTCCGGAAAACAGTACATTTTTCTGGAGAACCATTGCTACACTGTCACGAAGTATTTCTATATCATAATCACGGACATCTTTTCCGCCGACAAGAATTTTTCCTTTTGTAACATCGTAAAGTCTGGGTATCAGCTGCACAAAACTCGATTTTGACGAACCTGTACCGCCGATAATTCCTATCGTTTCACCCGATTTTATATCTATGCTTATATCCTTGAGACAAAGCTTTTCCATACTTTTTGTATAGCTGAAACTTACTCCGTCAAAACAAATACTGCCGTCCTTTACCTCTTTTACAGTTTCCTCTTTATTTTTAAGGTCAAGCTCTTCCTCAAGAACCTCTGTAATACGCTCACCTGATGCTCTCGACAAAGTTACCATTACCATTATCATTGATATGAACATAAGACTCATAAGTATCTGCATTACATATGTCATCATTGATATGAGCTGTCCAGTTGTCATGCTGCCGAAAACTATCTGTTTAGCCGAAAACCATGATATCAGAAGTATACACGAATATATGCATATCTGCATAAGCGGCATATTAAAAGCAACTATTTTTTCCGCCTTGGTAAAATCCTTGTATATCTTATCAGATATCGCCTGAAATTTCTCTATTTCATGGTCTTCACGAACAAAAGATTTTACAACTCTTACACCATGAAGATTTTCCTGCACAACATTGTTCAATTTGTCATATGTCTTGAAAACTCTTTTGAAAACAGGATGTGCAAAACGGATAACAAGTCCGAGTCCTAAAGCTATTACCGGAATAAATGCAACAAATACAAGTGATATTTCGGCATTTACACTAAACGACATTACCATTGCAAAAATCATCATAAACGGCGCACGAACCGCAACACGGATAATCATCTGAAATGAATTCTGTATATTGGTTATATCCGTCGTAAGCCTTGTGACAAGACTTGCAGTCGAAAACTTATCAATATTTGCAAAAGAATATTCCTGTATCTTATAAAACATATCATGTCTGAGGTTCTTTGCGAATCCTGCCGATGCCTCAGCAGCATATTTTCCGGACAATGCGCCAAAAAGCAGCGCTGCAAACGCTACACCTGCAAGTATCAACCCTGTTTTGATAATATACCCCATATCACCTTTATTTACGCCATTATCAATAAGGGTTGCCATAAGATAGGGCAGCAACACTTCCATCACTACCTCAAGAGTAACAAAAAGCGGCGACAAAATTGTCTGGCGCTTATATTCCCTTATGCTTTTCGCAAGTCTTTTTATCATTCGGTTTCACCCCTGTTTTCTGCATTATTCCTGATTTTTTCGATCAGATAAAAAAATTGGTTTTTTTCCTCTTCTGTGAGTCCCCTGCACAACTTTTGTTCCATACTGTTAAGAGACTCCAGCATTTTGTTGTGCATATCCCATGCTTTCTGCGTAAGAGTAAGTTTTTTGAGTCTTGCGTCATATTCGACACTCTCACGAACAACAAGTCCTTTTTTTTCCATAAGCTGTAACATACTTGAAACAGTCGAACGGCGTATTGAAAACATCTCTTCGATATCACGCTGAAAAATATCTCTGTCACTGTTTTCAGCTATAAAGCCAATTATCCAGCCATTTTTACCCGTTGCCCGTTCCAGCTCCTGTGACAATTCTGCTCTTATGCAATTACGTTTCAGAACATTATTAGTCTTGCTTATCTCAATACCAATATATTTTTGTTTCGGCAATAATACCACTCCTCAACATAAAGTTAGCAAGCTGATTGTAAGCATGCTTACATGCTTACATACTACCACACTGTCACACATCTGTCAAGATATGAAAAACTACAAAACAAACCTTTCGGAAATATATAAACAAAATTATTTTACCATCGCATCTTATATTGTCAAAATCGTCAATATTATCGCTTATTTTCTCAAAAGGAATTGAAAAAAAGAATAAATCTGCTAAAAAAACTTGATTTTTCGGCGTTTTTATGCTTTAATGGATTAAAACTATGTTTAAAGGAGACTCGCTTATGGCAAGTGAAATGATCCGGGCAATTCTTGCAACTGAGGAAGAATGTAAGCAAAAAGAAACCGAAGCTCGCAAAAATGCCGAGGCAAAAAAACAGAAAGCCAAAGAAGATGCTGATCAACTGATCGCCGATGCAAAAAAACAGGTTGACAGTATGATAAACGATGATGCGGCTGCTGTTTCAAGAAGTGCAGAACTCAGGTTGGAAAAGGAAAAAAAGAAGTTTTCCGCTGAATGTGATGCGCTTTCCGCAAAAGCAAGCAAAAATTTAAACAAAGTGACTGATCTGGTGATCGAATCTATCGTTCAGTAACCGGATATCTGTACAGAAAAGTGTGGTGATAATATTTGGCTAAAATGAAAATGAAGTCTGTACGCATCATCGCTCTGAAAAAAGACAGAAAACGCATACTTGAACATATTCAGGACAGTTCTCTTGTTCATATCAGACACTTTGATGAATGCGAAAACGGCTTTGAAAGGGTAGATACATCTGCCCAACTCCAGCAGTTTGAAAGAAATGCTGCTCTGACGGAACAGGCTTTGAAAATTCTCGACAGAGTTGCTCCGGAAAAGAAAAGTCTTTTGTCTTCATTCAAGGGAAGGCGTGAAATCGAACCGGAAGAAATCGGTAAAATTGCTGCTTCATCAGTTAAAGTCATCGGTATCTGTAACAAAATCTGTGATCTCGACAAACAGCTCGCTGACAGCGCCGCTGAAAGAGTGCGAATAAAAACTGCTCTCGCTCAGCTTGAAGCATGGAAAAATCTTGATATACCGATGAATACTCCCGATACTGCAAATACTGCTGTATTTCTCGGAAGTCTTCCAAAAGGCTATGACAATACTTCTCTTTCAGAAGCACTTGCAGCAGCTGCTCCCGATCTGCTTTTTGAATTTGAAATCATATTTTCGTCATCCAATATCACTTGTTTGTTCCTTGTCACTCCGAAAAGTCAGAAGGAAACTGCGGATAATGCCCTGAGAACTCTCGGCTTTTCACGTCCGCTGAATCCGACTTCAAAAACTCCATCGGAAAAGGCCAAACGCTTTCGTAAAAAAGACGGTGAATTGGTACGCAAAAGTGAAAAAGACCTTGAAACTCTGAAAACCTATGCAAGATATAGGGAAAGTATAGAGGATACTCAGGATTACTTTGTTCTTCGTTCAGAAAAATATAAGGTCATATCTGAACTCGATCAGACCAAAAATGTGTTCATACTTTACGGTTATGTGCCGGAAGATGACTGCGAAAAACTTTCGGAAATATGCAAAAGAGCAGCTCCCGACTGCATTATAGAATATGAGGATGCAGAAGATGATGCTCCTGTGAAACTTAAAAACAATGCTTTTGCCGAACCGGCTGAAAGTATTGTTACAATGTATTCCCCACCGTCAAAAAAGGATGTAGACCCGACTCCTATTATGGCATTTTTCTTCTACTTCTTCTTTGGAATGATGTTTTCCGATGCCGGCTATGGATTGATTCTCATAATAGCAACTACTATCGGGTTAAAACTGCTTAAACCTGACAGAAAAATGAAGAATAATCTCAATCTGTTCCGATACTGCGGCGTTGCTACAGTTATATGGGGACTTATATTCGGAAGTATCTTCGGTGATGCACCGGCTGTTGTCTATACAATGGTTACAGGAAAAGCAATCACTATGCAGCAGCTTCTCCCATGGCCTATACTTGATACACAAAAAGATGCGCTGACTATTATGATCCTTTCGATAGCACTCGGTCTTGTACACGTTCTCGCCGGAATGTGCTGCAAATTCTATGTCTGTCTTAAAAGTAAGGATTATGCCGGTGCGTTCTTCGATACAGGACTTTGGATGACAATGCTTATAGGTTTTGCCGTTCTCGGGGCAGGCATCGCTGCCGGTGAAATACTTATAAAAATCGGCGCAGGTATCGCAATCGTTTCTGCTGTTGGCCTTGTACTGACACAGGGACGTGACAAAAAAGGCATTTTTGGCAAGCTCTTTGGCGGACTCGGTTCGCTATACGATATAACAAGCTACATAAGCGACTTGCTCAGTTATTCCAGACTTCTTGCACTCGGTCTTACAACAGGCGTTATGGCACAGGTGTTCAATATGCTTTCTACCCTGCTCGGTACAAGCATACCCGGAATAATATACATGATCGTCATTTTCCTTGTGGGTCATGCTATCACTATTGGTCTGAATGCTCTTGGTTCATATGTACACACAATGAGACTTCAGTATGTAGAAATGTTCAGCAAGTTCTATGACGGCGGTGGTAAACCTTTTGAGCCGTTCTCGCTTAACAGCAAAAAATTCAAGATCAAAAACAGTAACGATCAATAATATGGAGGTATATTTTTATGAATGGTATGGTATTTGCAATTTTGGCGGCTACAATCGCTACAGTACTTTCAGGTATAGGTTCTGCAAAAGGTGTCGGCAGTGCTGCACAGACATCTATGGGCGTTCTTTCCGAAGATTCTTCCATGTTCGGTAAAATGCTCGTCCTCACACTTCTTCCCGGTACTCAGGGTCTTTACGGATTTATCGTTGGTTTTATCATCATGATAAGCTGTGGTATTCTTGGAGGAAATGAGCCTACACTTATGCAGGGTCTCGGCTATCTCGCAGCATCTTTAGCTATCGGTTTTGGTGGTATGTTCTCAGGTTTTGCTCAGGGAAAAGCTGCTGTTGCCGGTATCTCTATGTGTGCTAAAGACGAGAAAAATTTCTCAAAAGCTATGGTTTCTGTAACACTCGTTGAAATCTATGCACTTCTTGCTTTCATCGTTTCACTTCTTATGGTTATCTCTATCCCCGGCATGAAGATCTGAAAAAATTTCTGCTCCGGTCAGTTCCGGAGCAGGTCTTATTGATTTTACGAAAAAAGAGGTGGAACTTTAGTGAGTAGCGGTGATAAAATTATAGAAAGCATCCGTAAAGAAAGTCAGGCAAGAATTGATGCAATTACAAAGGATGCTGAAAAAAATTATAATGATGTGATGGAAAAAGCCAGAAAACAAGCTGATGATATCCGTCACGGCGGTGAACATAAGGTACAGCTGCAGTCTCAGAAACTTCTGAATGCTTACAAAAGCAGAGAAGAACTCGAAAAACGCAACGCTCTTCTCAAAACAAAACGCTTTGAAATAGAGAAGGCTTTTAATCACATTTATGAATATATACTCAGTCTGGACAGCAAAAGATACTTTGATCTTGTGCTGAAACTCGCCGGAAAACTCGGTGATTTAAGCGGCACGATATATTTCAATTCCCGTGATCTGAAAAGACTCCCGAAAGATATGTCTGAACGCTTTGCACAATGCGGTATAAAAGCTCAAATTTCTTCTGTTCCGGATGACAGCATAGAAAGCGGTTTTATCCTTAAACGTGGCGACATCGAAGAAAATATGAGTTTCTTGTCCGTAATGAACGATAAGAGAGAAATTATCGAGGATCTTATCGGCAGAGAGCTTTTTAAAGATTAGGAGGTTCCTGAATGGCTTTGTCATACGAATTTTCTATCGGCTCGGTAAGAGCAAAAGAAAAATCACTGCTTTCAAACTCCGATATAGAACAATTGGTGGTTCTGAAAAACGAAGAGGAGCTTATGAGAACTCTCAAAGATAAAGGATTCGGTGACGGAACAACTGTTGATGCTGTTATTGCTGACAATACCGAAAAAATGTGGCATTATATAAACAGTGTTGCACCTGACTCTTCTGTCTTTGAACCTTTTTATCTGAAAAATGATATACATAACCTGAAAACTACTCTCAAGGGTATTATGACTGACAGGGAATTCTCCAATATGCTTCTCTCCCCGTGTACTATACGTCCTGATATCCTTAAAAAAGCTGTCGAAAATGCAAAGTTTGACCTTCTCCCCGAATGGCTCTCAAAAGCTGCCGCAGAAGCTTATAAGATACTCGCTCAATCAAAAGACGCTCGTTTCAGTGATGCTGTCATAGACAAAGCAGCTCTTGAAAAAATGCTATGTGAAGGTAAAAACTCAAAATCGGCTTTTCTTGATGAATATTTTCGCATATATGTGTTTTATTCAAATATCAAGATCGCTATAAGAGCCGCAAGAACCAAAACAACTGTCGATTACCTTAAAACTGCCCTCTGCGACTGTGAAGGATTTGATAAACAGAAGGTAATTTCCTGTACTTTGACCGGAAGTGAAAATCTTCTTAAATATCTTTCATCAGTTCACGCATATGACTGTAATAAGGCAATAGAACGTTATAAACAGAATCCTACAGAGTTTGAAAAATTCGTGGAAAATAAACTCATTGCCCTTGCAAGAAAACTTTGCAGACTTACAACAGAAGGTCCTGAACCGCTGCTCGGCTATTATATCGGATGCGAATACGAACGTCAGGCGGTACATATGATACGCAGCGGAATAGTTACACGTACCCCTCCAGATAAGATCAGAGAAAGGCTGCGTGATCTTTATGGTTAAAAATATTGCTGTGATTGGCGACAGTGAAAGTGTTAAAGGCTATGGTGCAATAGGCATCGACGCTATTATCTGCAACGATTCTGATAAAGCTGCTTTTGCACTTAAAGCTGCTGTTGAAAAAGATATTTATGCTATAATATATATGACAGAAGATCTCTTTACCGCTTCAGAAAAGGAAAGAGTGAAAATCGCAGAAGATCCTGTTCCGGCTGTTATTCCTATTCCCGGAGCTAACGGCTGCAGCGGTGCAGGTATCAGACGACTTTCTTCTTTTGTTGAACAGGCTGTCGGTTCGGATATTCTGTTTAAACAGTAAAATCGGCACTCGAACAGACTTTTTTGGTTTTCGTTGTCTGTCGGATACTGACTACTTACAAAGAGGTGTGAAATTTGATAAAAGGAACTATTACAAAAGTTGCCGGTCCTTTGGTTATCGCCGAAGGGATGAGAGATGCAAATATGTTTGACGTTGTTCGTGTCAGCAAACACAGATTAATCGGCGAAATCATCGAAATGCACGGCGACAGGGCAAGTATACAGGTTTATGAAGAAACATCCGGTCTTGGTCCGGGTGAGGAAGTTGAATCTACAGGCGCACCGCTTTCCGTTGAACTCGGTCCCGGTCTGATCGGATCTATTTACGACGGTATACAGCGTCCTCTGAACGAAATAATGAAAGTTGCCGGAAATAATCTTACAAGAGGCGTTGAAGTGCCTTCTCTCGACCATAAGAAAAAATGGCATTTTGTTCCTACTGTAAAAAAAGGTGATAAAGTCGTTTCCGGCGATACTATAGGTACTGTTCAGGAAACTCATGCCGTTCTTCACAGAATTCTTGTTCCGGCTAAAGTAAGCGGTATAGTCAAGAATATCAAAGAGGGCGATTTTACCATTGATGAAACTGTCGCTGTCCTCGAAAACAACGGCTCTGATATAAATGTTAAAATGGCAACAAAATGGCCTGTTCGTGTTGGCAGACCTTATAAAAGAAAACTCTCTCCTGATATTCTTCTTACTACAGGTCAGCGTGTTATTGATACCCTCTTCCCTATTGCAAAAGGCGGTGTCGCAGCTGTTCCAGGTCCGTTCGGTTCAGGAAAAACTGTAGTTCAGCATCAGCTTGCAAAATGGGCTGCCGCTGATATAATCGTATATATCGGCTGCGGTGAGCGAGGAAATGAAATGACCGACGTTCTTAACGAATTCCCTGAACTTCGTGACCCTCGTACCGGAAACTCCCTTATGGAACGTACTGTTCTTATTGCTAACACTTCCGATATGCCTGTTGCCGCACGTGAAGCTTCCATATATACAGGTATTACAATAGCGGAATATTTCCGTGATATGGGATACAGCGTTGTTCTTCTTGCCGATTCAACATCAAGATGGGCGGAAGCCTTGAGAGAGATGTCGGGGCGTCTTGAGGAAATGCCGGGCGAGGAAGGGTATCCGGCGTATCTCGGA
>CACXGC010000030.1 GCA_902767155.1 uncultured Ruminococcus sp.
CATCGCCAAGTCCCGGACAGATATATGCATTTTCATTGAGACAGCGGTCAAGACATCCTATATACAGCATTACATCAGGATGTGCAGCTGTAAATGCTTCAACACCCTCAGGCGCGGCAATTATGCACATACATCTGATATCTTTTCCGCCTCTGCTTTTTATTTCACTTACCGCATCTATAAGCGAGCCGCCTGTCGCAAGCATAGGGTCAACAACCAAAACAGTTCTTTCTTCCAGACCTGAAGGCAGCTTGCAGTAATAAGCCTGAGGAATGTGCGTTTCTTCATCACGGGACATTCCTATATGACCGACTTTTGCATTTGGTACAAGCGATAATATTCCACCTACCATGCCAAGTCCTGCCCTGAGTATAGGAACAACAGCAAGTTTTTTTCCGTCAATCACCGGCTGAACTGTTTCCTCTATCGGAGTTCTTATCTTTATATTCGTAGTCTTCAACTCCGATAAAGCCTCATACCCCATAAGCATAGCTATTTCCTCAACCAGTTTACGGAATTCACCTGTACCCGTACTTTCCATCCTCATAAGCGTAATTTTGTGTTTTATAAGGGGATGCGACATTATTTTTACCATTTCCATAAATATCACCTCTGCGTTATTCGCTTTTACTTTGTTCTGTTACGTCCTTGTATCCGTCCGGAATTTCAAGTATGCTTTTTACTTCTATATTCTGCGAAATACGATTGAATTCAAATGTTGTCGTTCCTGACGAGGTACGAAAAATTTCGGCAACAGGTATTCCGCTTGAATTAAAGTAATACGTTACGGTCGGATTTTCAGATGCCATCCCAGAAGAATCCGATGTCACACTGCTGCTCAAAATAACCGAATATTTTTCAAATGTAACATCCTGACTCTTGTATGTAGTTTTGCCTGTGTTTTCAAACTTGCACTTATTAACAATGCCAAGGCAAACACCTGTTGTATAGCTCTGACCAAAATCGTCAGCTGTACCAGCATACGGTTTTTGAGTATAAGTTTTGTCATTTGGATTTATTGTGTATATAGTATTATCTTTCACAAGATTGTATTGGCTTCCCATATCAGACAACATAGTAAGTCCGGCAATTTGATTCAATCTGTCTTCGGCTATTATATAGCTGTAGTTGACAGTCTTTATTCCCGAAGATGTTTCTTTTTCGGACGATGAATCGACTGCATCTGAATCATATTCCACTTTCATATTGACATCAATGTAATAATTGTCACTCATCCACAATTCGCCGAAACTTTTCATCAAAAGCAAATCCGATTCTTTTACGCTGTCTTCTTTAGTTTCAACAGACTGTTCGGATGATATTGATGATATTGAAGAAGATTCTTCTTTTGTTTTTTCCTGATCGCTGCATCCTGCCATGCCAAGTACAAGCACTGAAACAATAATTAAAATTTTTGCTCTTTTCATAAACATCACTCCCATAAAACATTTTATCACACACACTAATTCAAGTCAATAAAACTGTTTTTTTACATTACAGAAATAAAGCATATCATCCTTGCACAAAGTTTCCACTTATTTCCATGCCATAATTTCAGCACAATTATACAATTAATAAATATTAATGTATTATTTTTCATGTACTGTTGACTTTTCGTTATTAATGGTGTTTAATAGTATAAGCAGGTAAACTTTGCCACGGGAGGTGAAAAAATATGAAAGAATTGATTGGAAGAGGCGTTTCAAACGGTATCGCTATAGGCAAAATATGTTTCTTCAAAAATTCTGTACTCGATTTGCCTGATTATGAAATCGACGATATAGAATCTGAACTTGCACGTTATCGTGAAGGAATGGTCAAGGCTAAAAATCATCTTGGAGAAATATATGATAATGCTTGTAAACGTGTTACAAAAGATGAATCAGTTATCTTCAAAACCCACATCATGATACTCGAAGATTCAAAATTCGTAAACCTCGTTGAAAATGCTATACAAAAAAGAAAAAATGCTGAAATCGCTGTTTACAACGCCTCGATAAAACTTGCAAATATGTTCAAACAGTTCGATGACGAGTACCTGAGAGCAAGATGTAACGATATTATTGATGCAGCACACATACTTTTGAATATACTTCAGGATGACAGCGGCAAAGCATCAGATATCGAAGAAAATGAACCTGTTATAATTGCAGCCTCCGACCTCTTTCCAAGTGATACAGTTTCATTCAGTGAAACAAATTTGCTCGGATTCGCTACAAATGACGGTTCTCAGAATTCTCACACATCTATACTTGCACGTTCTATGGGCATACCTTCCGTTATACAGATACATGAACCTCTCTCTGTTTATAACGGGTATACTGCAATTATAGATGGTCAGTTAGGCAAAGTAATAGTTGACCCTGATATTAATACGCTCGCTATGTATAAAGCAAAAAAAGAACGCTACTACAAACATCAGCAACGTCTTAAAAATCAGATCGGACTTCCTTCACTTACCAAAAACAGACAGTACATCAAGCTCGCCGCCGATATCGGTCGTCTTGAAGATATTGCCAAGGCTAAAGCAAATGACTCCGAAGGTATTGGAATTTTCAGAAGCGAAATGCTTTTTATGAGCCGTGATACTGCTCCTGATGAAAATGAACAGTATGAAACTTACAGCACATTACTGAAAGCTTTTCCAAATCAAAATGTCGTTATCAATACCATTAACGCCGGTTCAGGCAAAGGAATGGATTATCTCGACATTCCACATGAAAAAAATCCGGCTCTCGGTTTCAAAGGAATACGAATTTCTCTCGAAAATCCCGAATTGCTGCGAACTCAGCTAAAAGCTATGTTTCGTGCATCAGTCCATGGAAAACTTTCTATCCTTCTTCCTATGATAACAAGCATAGACGAAATAGACTATGTAAAAAGGGAAATAAAGAAAGTTAAACACGGTCTTTCACTCGACAACATTCCTTTCAGCGATGATGTCAAACTTGGGGTACTCATCGAAACTCCTGCCGCTGCACTTATTTCTGATGAAATTTGCAAATGTGTCGATTTTATAAATATCGGCACCGACAATCTCATACAGTATACTCTCGCTATGGACAGAGACAACCAGAAACTTTCCGATTTCTACCGCCCACACCATCCTGCTATCAGAAAGTTGGTAAAAATGTGTATTGATGCTGCGAGAAAAAACAATAAGACAGTAGCTGTAAGCGGTCAGTTGGCTTGCGATTCTTCCATTACTTCTACATTCCTTTCACTCAGAACAGACGAACTTGTTATGATACCGTCAAATATCCTGAAAATCAAAGCAGTTGTGCGTGAGACAGATACGTCGTCTCCTGCCAAACTGATTTACAGTGCTTATTGAGCCTGACAAACTTTCACCCCGCCACAAAGAAATTTTTTTGTGACGGGGTAAATGTCATCTATGCGAAATTGTTGTTCCGATTACATACTTCTTTCGTATGCTTCGATCATTTTCTTCACCATCTGACCGCCGACTGAACCTGCCTGGCGTGAAGTAAGATCTCCGTTGTAGCCGTCTTTGAGATTAACACCGACTTCGTTGGCACACTCCATCTTAAACTTCTCCATAGCCTGTCTTGCTTCTGGTACATTGATAGAATTAGAATTATCAGACATAGTAGTTTTCTCCTTTATATTATCTTGCAGACTTTTCAATATGCGGCACGGAGCTATGCCGCACACTGCTGCAATACACACCGTTTCACCGCATTCTGTTTTTGTCTGTATTAATATTATTGACATTCTTTTGTTTTCTATTACAAAATATTGTTGGAAAATAATACATATTGTAAACGCAATCATTCCATTTTTTGCAAGTTTTTATATACAACTTGCATTTTAGGAGAATGTAAAAATATTATGTATGCCACAACACTATGTTAATAATGCCAAATTTAGGCGGTTAAAATTAGAATATAGGTAAAAATTTTGAATAATCCTGACGGATTTCTTTTTTTCTCTTGTAAGTGTAAAAGAATCATGATATAATGGAACAGTTATATCCTTATGTGGTATAGCTCGTTACAGCGATTTGAAATTATGGAAAGGATTGTAAGAGATGTATAAGATAGTCAGAAAAAAAGAACTTAATCCCACAGTTACTCTGATGGAAATTGATGCTCCGCTTATTGCTAAAAAAGCAGAACCCGGTCAGTTTATCATTTTCAGAGCTTTTGAAGACAGTGAACGTGTTCCGCTTACTATCGCAGATTATGACAGAGAAAAAGGAACTGTTACGATAATATTCCAGATTGTCGGCGGCGCAACAATGGAACTCAATACACTGAACGAGGGCGATTCAATTCACGATTTTGTTGGTCCGCTCGGTCGTCCCAGCGAAACAGATGGTTTGAAAAAAGTTGCTGTAGTCGGCGGCGGTGTCGGATGTGCAATTGCTTATCCTATCGCAAAAAAATTGCACGATCTCGGCTGTGAAGTTCATAGCATCGTAGGTTTCCGCAACAAAGATCTCGTTATTCTCGAAGATGAATTTAACAACGTAAGCGACAAGGTTTGTATGATGACCGATGACGGCAGCTACGGCACAAAAGGTCTAGTTACAAACGCTCTCGAAGAACTTATCAAAGCCGGAAATGAATATGACGAAGTAATCGCTATTGGTCCGGTTATAATGATGAAGTTCGTATGTCTTTTGACAAAGAAATATAACGTAAAAACTATCGTAAGTATGAATCCTATCATGATCGACGGAACAGGAATGTGCGGCGGATGTCGTCTTACTGTCGGCGGAGAAACTAAGTTTGCCTGTGTAGACGGTCCTGATTTCGATGGACATCTTGTAGATTTTGATGAAGCAATGCACAGAGGTACTATGTACAGGGATTTTGAAACACACGCACGTGAAGCCTCATGCAATTTGCTTAACAAGGAGGTAAAATGAAATGGCTGTACAGAAAAATATGGATCCAAAAAAGTGTCCTATGCCTGTTCAAGACCCTATGGTAAGAAGAAATAACTTCGATGAGGTTGCTCTCGGATACACATACGAAATGGCTGTAAATGAGGCTAAACGCTGCCTTAATTGTAAAAACAAACCTTGCCGTACTGCCTGTCCTGTACAGATAGACATTCCGGCTTTCATCGAGAGAGTCGCAAACGAGGATATGGAAGGCGCATATCAGATAATCTCTCAGTCAAGTTCTCTTCCGGCTGTATGCGGCAGAGTATGCCCGCAGGAAAAGCAGTGCGAAAGTAAGTGTGTAAGAGGTATAAAAGGCGAGTCTGTTGGAATCGGTCGTCTTGAACGCTTTGTAGCCGACTGGCATCGTGAACACTGCACAGAAAAACCGGCTATGCCTGAACAGAACGGTCATAAAGTAGCTATTATCGGTGCCGGTCCGAGTGGTCTTACAGCAGCAGGCGATCTTGCCAAACTTGGATATAAAGTAACCGTATATGAAGCTCTCCACCTTGCCGGCGGCGTTCTTGTTTATGGTATTCCTGAATTCAGACTTCCGAAAATCATAGTTCAGAAAGAAATTGACAACCTCAAAGCTATCGGTGTAGATGTTGAAACAAATATGGTTATTGGCAAAGTTCTCACTATCGACGAACTTTTCGAGATGGGCAACGAGGCTGTTTATATTGGCAGCGGCGCAGGTCTTCCACGTTTTATGAATATCCCCGGTGAAAGTCTCAAGGGTGTTTATTCGGCTAACGAATATCTCACACGTATCAACCTTATGAAAGCTTACAAGCCCGGCAGCAAGACCCCTATAAAACACAGCAAAAAAGTTGCTGTTGTCGGCGGCGGTAATGTTGCTATGGACGCTGCACGTTCAGCAAAGAGAATGGGCGCTGAGGAAGTTTACATAGTATACCGCCGTGGTATGGAAGAACTCCCTGCACGTAAGGAAGAAGTTGAACACGCAGCAGAAGAAGGGATCATCTTCAAAACTCTTACTAATCCTATTGAAGTTCTCGGCAACGAATCCGGCGAAGTATGCGGCATGAAGTGTGTAGAAATGGAACTTGGCGAACCCGATGCAAGCGGCAGACGCAGACCTGTCGTAAAAGATGGCAGCGAATTTGTTCTTGAAGTAGACACTATGATAATGTCTATCGGAACAAGTCCTAACCCCCTTATCAGAAGCACTACTCCGGGTCTTGAAACAAACAAGCACGGCTGTATTGTAACAAACGGTGAAGATGGTCTTACTACTCGTGAAGGTGTTTATGCCGGCGGTGATGCTGTAACCGGCGCAGCAACAGTAATTCTTGCTATGGGCGCAGGAAAAGCTGCTGCAAAGGCTATTGATGAATATATCAAAAACAAGAACTCATAATTTTATGCTGCATTGATTATGTGATTAAGAAAACATGGCAGACAGAACGACAAATTGTCCTCTGTCTGCCATTGGCATATTATTTACAATAATGCTTCTGAGTTATTAGTTGCTCTTTTTTACGCTAAACACATTGTACTTTATTGTTTCATATGATACTATGAGAAATCATATAAAGGATGATGTTAAATGAATCCATGCGAACTTACAGCATAAATCACTGCAGCAGCAAATTCCATAGCATACAAACTGACTGACGAACAACTGACACTGATAGCATCTGTTTTGGTTCAGTTGGGAGATACACTTGCTACTATCGCTGCACAAAGAGCATTATGCAATATCAGTGCAAAATGAACTTAGTTTTTCAGCTGCCTCACAAACATCAAATTGTGCGGCAGCTAAAAAATTACATAAAAATGGAAAACTCTAAATTACACCCTATCAGTTTGCAGCCAACAATTCTTCAACTTCACTTTCAGGCATATCAAATAAAGCTGCAATTTGTTTTACAGTATTACCAAGATTTTGAAGTCTTCTAAGAAGTGCTGCTTTGCCTTCCGCTTTGCCTTCTGCTCTGCCTTTTTCATATTCTTCTTTACCATTGATCTCAAGTGCCTTTTTTGCGTCGTACTCTTCAAACAACATATTAATTACCTCACTTC
>CACXGC010000031.1 GCA_902767155.1 uncultured Ruminococcus sp.
AAAATATCTCCGTTTAATTTTAGAAATGTAAAAAAATTACACTACAGTTCTTTTTTGGGGGATACATATTTTCATGCGTTTGTCCTGATATAAATCATGGTAAAGTTTGCATTTTGTAATCTAAGATGTTATAATACTGCTGTATGATTTTATGTATTTGGAGGAAATATTATGTTTTTTAAAAAGCTGTTTGGAAATAATATATCACCTGATTGTGAATACTGCCGATATTATGCAAAAAACAGCAGCGGTGATCCGATGTGTAGCAAAGGTTCCGCAAATTTCGGAACACCCTGTTTCAGATATGCTTATGATCCTCTAAAGAGAGAGCCAAAAGTCATGCCTGAAATACCGGAATTCACCGCCGATGATTTTAAACTTTGATCTGTTTGGAATTATTTTTTGAGTACCTGTGCAGCTTCTTCAAGAACAGCAGTACACTGAGGGCAGCGTGTTGCCTTGATGTTGATTTCGCTGCAGCAGAAAGGACATTCCTTTGTAGTAGGTTCTGCAGCCGGCTCAGGTTTCTTAGCGAGCGATGTAAGTCTGTTTACAGCCTTAACCATTGCAAAGATAATGATAGCCATGATGAGGAAGTTAATGATAGCAGCAGCAAAATTACCTAAAGAAATCGGTCCGACATTAAGAATACCAGTCACTTTTGTAAAATCAAGCTGACCGGTTTCGGGATTTGTAAAATCCTGACCTGAAACAGCAGCTATAAGCCAGCTTATGCCAGGCATTATAACGTCGTTACAAAGAGAGGTGACAATTGAACCAAATGCGCCGCCGATGATAACACCGACTGCAAGATCTATTACATTACCTCTCATAATGAATTCTTTGAATTCACTTACCAATTTGCCCATAATTTTTTACCTCCGTATGATAAATTGATACAAATATTATAACACAATACGACATGATTCGTAAATAGTAAATTTGCAATAATTGCACAAAAATTTACGAATTGACAATTTTTACAATTATTACCACAAGATTTTGCCGTGTCTGCACAAAACAGGCACGGCAAAGTATTTTCTATTATTCAATTACCTTTATCCAGCCTTCGGGAGCTTCAAGTCTGCCCATCTGAATACCAGTAAGTGTGTCGTACAGTTTCTTTGTAACAGAACCCATTTCATCCATACCGCTTGGGAAGCAGATTTCTTTTCCGTGATCGTTGATTTTACCTACAGGAGATATTACCGCAGCAGTACCGCAAAGACCGCACTCAGCAAAATCTTTCAGTTCATCAAAATAAACTTCTCTTTCTTCAACTTCAAGTCCGAGGTATTCTTTAGCAACATACATCAAAGAACGTCTTGTAATAGAAGGGAGAATGCTGTTTGACTTCGGTGTTACGACCTTGTTGTCCTTGGTTATGAAGAGGAAGTTTGCGCCGCCGGTTTCCTCAACTTTAGTACGGGTTTTTGCATCAAGGTACATATTTTCTGCAAAACCTTCGTTATGAGCGGTAACAATAGCATGAAGGCTCATTGCATAGTTAAGACCGGCTTTAATAAAGCCTGTACCGTTAGGAGCAGCTCTGTCGAAATCACTTACTTTGATAACGATTGGTTTTGCACCGCCCTTGAAGTAAGGACCTACAGGAGTTGTAAATACTCTGAACTGGAATTCATCAGCAGGTTTTACGCCGATAACAGGGTTTATACCGAACATATATGGGCGAATGTAAAGTGTTGCGCCTGTACCATAAGGAGGCACGAAAGCATCATTAGCTTTAACAGTCTGAACTACAGCATCTATGAATTTATCCTCAGGGAAGACGGGCATTTCCATTCTTCTTGCAGAGTTAGCCAGTCTTTCGGCATTCAGGTCGGGGCGGAATATAACGATATTACCTTTTTCAGTAGTATAAGCTTTCAGACCCTCAAAAATTGTCTGAGCATACTGAAGTACACAAGCACATTCGCTCATTGTAATCATATCATCCTCGATTACAGTGCCGTCATCCCATGCACCGTTTTTATAATTGCTGACATAACGCTTATCAGTTTTGATATATCCGAAACCGAGGTTATTCCAATCAATTGCTTTCTTTTCCATTGTAAGGACTTCCTTTCAATATTAAATACAGACACATTATAATACCATTTGAAGCTAATGTCAATTACTCAGAAATTCATTTTTTCTTTGATATAGTCGTTGAGTTTATCAATTGCGATTCTTTCCTGAGCCATTGTATCTCTGTCACGAATTGTAACACAGTCGTCATTAACGCTGTCGAAGTCATAAGTTATGCAGAAAGGTGTACCGATTTCATCCTGACGGCGGTAGCGTTTACCGATAGAACCTGTATCGTCATATTCTGTCATAAAGTCTTTTGACAGCTGTTCATGAACTTTTTCAGCCTGTTCTCCGAGTTTCTTTGAAAGCGGAAGTACGGCAGCTTTTACAGGTGCAAGTGCGGGATGGAAACGTAGAACAACTCTTGTATCTTTTTCGTCGATTTTTTCTTCGTCATAAGCCTCGCACATAACAGCAAGGAACAGACGTTCAACACCGAGAGAAGGTTCAATAACATACGGAATATATTTTTCATTTGTAGTCGGGTCAAAATATTCAAGGCTCTTTCCGCTTGTATTTATATGCTGAGTGAGGTCGTAGTCAGTTCTGTCTGCAACGCCCCAGAGTTCACCCCAACCGAACGGGAACATATATTCAAAGTCGGTAGTAGCTTTTGAGTAGAAGCAGAGTTCTTCCGGATCATGGTCACGGAGTCTGAGGTTTTCTTCCTTGATACCGAGAGAATAGAGCCAGTCACGGCAGAAACCTCTCCAGTATGTGAACCATTCAAGATCAGTACCCGGTTTGCAGAAGAATTCAAGTTCCATCTGCTCGAATTCTCTTACACGGAATATGAATTTACCGGGAGTTATCTCGTTACGGAAAGATTTACCGATCTGAGCTACACCGAACGGAACCTTCTTTCTTGTAGTTCTCTGTATGTTAGAGAAGTTTACGAAGATACCCTGTGCCGTTTCAGGTCTAAGATAAAGAGTGTCTTTACTGTCCTCAGTAACGCCTTGGAATGTTTTAAACATAAGGTTAAACTGACGGATTTCTGTAAAATTATGCTTGCCGCATTTAGGGCAGGGTATATTTTTTTCATCAATATATGAAGCAAGCTGTTCATTTGACCAACCGGCAACATTAGTACCATCAAATTCTTCAATCAGGTTATCAGCACGATGACGTGTTTTACATTCCTTACAGTCCATGAGAGGATCGGAAAAACCGCCGAGATGACCTGATGCAACCCATGTCTGGGGGTTCATAAGGATTGCAGCATCAAGACCAACGTTATACTTGTTTTCCTGAACGAATTTTTTGAGCCATGCATTTTTGATATTATTCTTGAGAGCAGCGCCCAAAGGTCCGTAATCCCATGTATTAGCCAGACCGCCATAGATTTCCGAGCCGGGATAAACAAAGCCTCTGTTTGTACAAAGGGCTCTGATCGTGTCAAGATTTTTTTCCGTGTTTTTCATTAATTATTCCTCCAATTTGTTTATAATCAGATGAACTAATTGTAGCACTTTTTAAGCCATACTGCAAGGGAAAAACCAATTTTTTATCACCATATATTATTATTCTCAAAAATTGATAATTTTGTATTGACACGGCAACTTATAAAATGATATCATAAGAAAATATAGAAAAGGCGGTGTTTGTGATGAAGAAGTGGGAGATACCTTTACTTGATAAGAAAACGGTAATGGCGTTGAGAGACAATTATGGCTTGCCTGTTTTTACGGCGATTCTTTTGACAATACGAGGTATTGTTGAAAGAGAGGATATTGAGCGCTTTTTCGCATATAACCGTCCGCTTGATGATCCGTTTTTGATAAAGGATATGGATAAGGCTGTTGAAAGGATACGGCGTGCAGCAGTTTCTTATGAAAAAATCTGCATTTATGGTGATTATGACTGTGACGGCGTTACTTCGTCAGCAATTCTCTATTCATATCTTGAATCGGTTTCAGCAAACGTGATTTTTTACATACCCGACAGAAATTCAGAAGGATATGGAATGAATAAGGCAGCTGTGAAAAAACTGAAAGATGATAATGTGAGCCTTATCATTACAGTTGATAACGGTATTTCTGCAATTGATGAGATAAATTATGCTAATGAGCTTGGCATGGAAGTAATAGTTACAGATCATCATAAGCCGTTGGATATACTTCCAAAAGCTGTGGCTGTTATCAACCCTCACCGAGCGGACGAAACATACGATTTTAAAGACTATTGCGGGGCCGGAATTGCATTGAAGCTTATAACCGCTTTAGAAGGCAATGAACTTTTTATAATGGAAAATTATTCTGATCTTGCTGCTTTGGGTACAGTCGCAGATATTGTTCCGCTGGAAAAGGAAAATCGTGACATTGTGAAAAGGGGAATTTTTCAGCTTGAGAATTCGGAAAGACCCGGTATTGTGAAATTATTGGATAAATCCGGTGTAAGTACAGTAAATGCCGGTTCGATTGGTTTTAAGTTAGGTCCGAGAATAAATGCTGCCGGAAGACTTGGTTCGCCATACGATGCCCTTAATATGCTGCTTACAGAAGATCCGGAAGTTGCAGAAAAAAAAGCCGAATTACTGAATGACTTGAATTCGCAAAGACAGCACATAGAGAACGAAATAGCAAGACAGGCGGAGGAAATACTTGCAGCAGACCCGTTACTTTCAAATAATCGTGTTCTCGTGATCTCTTCAAAAGGCTGGAATGCCGGAGTTATAGGAATAGTAAGTTCGAGGATTACGGAAAAATACGGAAAGCCGTCAATCCTGATATCGGAAGACGGCGATGTTTGCAAAGCATCCGGAAGAAGTGTATCCGGTTTTTCGATTGTAGACGCAATTTTTGCTTGTTCTGGTTATCTTGAAAAATACGGCGGTCATCCTATGGCGGTAGGATTCAGTATAAAAAAGGAAAATATTGCTCCATTTATTCGAGCAATTAATGAATATGCCGATAAATATGATTATATGCCGCTGCTTTCCATTAAAGCTGATACAACGCTGAATCCGGAAACTATAGTTCTTGACATGGTGGAACAGTTGAAGGAATTTGAACCTTTTGGATGTGGAAATCCAAAACCGGTTTTTGTTATAAAAGGAGCAACTCTTGATAAAATTACACCTGTCGGAAATGGGAATCATCTCAAACTTTCGATTTCTAAAAATCAGGCAAGACTGAATCTCATGCAGTTCAATATGACAGCAGAGGAATTTCCGTACCTTGAAGGAATGAATATAGATGCGGCGATACAGCTTGAAAAAAATGTCTATCAGGGCAAAGAAAGCGTGTCATTCATTGTAAAGGATATTCGTATTGACAGCCGTATTTTTGATACAGAAAAGGCTATGATGGCAGTACAGGATTACGAATTGTACCGCAGGGGAAAGTTTATAGCAAAAAAACATAATCAATGTCCGACAAGAGACGATTTTAAGGTAGTTTATGTTTATTTGCTGAAAAATAAGCGTAAAATATACAGTATTGATGCATTGTCATATGAGGTTGACCAGATGTGCAGCCGTCTTAAAGAACCGCAGCCGTCTGTTGGTGTATTCAAGCTGATGATAATTCTTGACATGATGAAAGAATTGTTTCTCATAGATTATAAAAGGGTATCAGATAACCTTTTTATTACATTACGCCACACAACGGGGAAAACAGATATCAGGGCATCCGGAATACTGAATAAATTAAAGGAGGATATAAAAAATGCCGGAAAAAACTAAGTTTTATCAGGATTATAATGAGTTAGTAGAACTGATGAAGGCAAGCGATCATAATTACAACTTTGAATTGATCGACAGGGCATATCAATTTGCCGAGCAGATGCATGGAGATCAGCGTCGTGCTTCGGGAATCCCTTATATCCTTCATCCTACAACAGTAGCTTGTATATTGTGTGAATTGGGAATGGATTCCGAATCTATTGCAGCGGCATTGCTGCATGATGTTGTAGAAGATACTCCTGTTACTCTTGAGGAAGTAACGAAAAAGTTTGGATCGGAAATAGCTATACTTATTGACGGCGTTACCAAACTCGGAAAAATCCCGTATTCTTCCCGTGAAGAACAGCAGGCTGAGAACATTCGCAAAATGCTTATTGCAATGTCGAATGATATCCGTGTCATAATAATAAAGCTTGCTGACCGCCTTCATAATATGCGTACAATAGAGTGTATGAAGGAACAGCACAGACGTGACAAGGCACTCGAAGTTATGGAAGTTTATGCGCCTATAGCACACAGACTTGGTATACGTGCAATAAAAGAGGAACTTGAAGACCTTTCGATTCGTTATCTTGATCCGGTCGGTTACGGAGAAATTGAAAGGCAGCTTGCGCTGAGAAGTCAGGACAGAATAAATTTCGTTTCGGATATAAAGCAGCAGCTGTATGACAGATTAAAAGACGAAATTTCAAATGTTTATATCGAGGGACGAGTAAAAAGTATACACGGCATTTATAAAAAGACGTATATGAAAGGTCGAACAATGGATCAGATATATGATATCTTTGCCGTGCGTGTGATTGTTGACAGTGTTGCAGACTGTTATAATGTTCTTGGTGTTGTTCATGATATTTTCAAGCCGCTGCCGAACCGTTTCAAGGATTATATTTCTACTCCGAAGCCTAATATGTACCAGTCACTGCATACAACTGTTATAGGCAAGGAAGGTATACCGTTTGAGGTACAGATAAGAACATGGGAAATGCATTATACTGCTGAATACGGTATCGCTGCACACTGGAAATATAAAGAGGGAATCACAAAGAAAAATTCACTTGATGATCGTCTTGCGTGGATAAGAAAGATGCTTGAAAATCAGAGCGATAACGATTCAACAGATATTGTGCGAACAATAAAGATGGATCTTGTGCCGGAAGAAGTATTTGTATTCACTCCGAAAGGTGACGTTCTTAGCTTGCCGAATGGTGCAACAGTTATTGATGTTGCGTATGCTATTCACTCTGAAGTGGGTAACAGAATGAACGGTGCAAAGGTAGATCAAAGAATTGTGCCGATAGATTACAAGGTGAAAACCGGAGAGATTGTAGAAATACTGACTACAAAGGAAAGTACAGGCCCGAAACGTGATTGGCTGAATATTGTAAGAACGAGTGAAGCAAGAAGCAAGATACGTTTGTGGTTCAAGCGTGAAAAGCGTGACGAGAATATTGTCGAAGGAAAGGCACAGCTTGAGTCTGAATTCAGACGTTTGAATATAAATGTTCCGGATAAAGAGATGCCTGAATTCCTTTCAGATGTCATGCATCGCCAGAACTGCAATACACTTGAAGATTTCTATGCTTCTATCGGATATGGAGGAATCCAGCTTTGGAGAATCCTTCCAAGAATTAAAGAAGAGTACTTCAAAAAATATACAGTAAATGATACAACACCGGCAGTAGTTATTAAAGAACCTGTTCCGAAAAAAAAGGTCAGCAACGGTGTTACAATTGAGGGACTTGAGGATTGTCTGATAAAATATTCACGCTGCTGTAATCCTCTGCCGGGTGATGATATCATCGGATTTATAACAAGAGGATACGGAGTTTCTATTCATAAGCGTTCATGTTCAAACGTGCCCAAAGACATATCACGTTGTCATGAACCTGAACGCTGGGTTCATGCAGAATGGGCAGAGAATGTGGCTAACGAAACATTCAAGGCAACACTCAGAATAACTGCTACGGACAGGACAGGACTGCTTGCAGATGTTACAAATCAGCTTTTTGCAATGCACATATTTATTCACAATCTCAACTCACGTGAAAGCCGCAATGGAACGGCTATTATTGAGGTCAGCGTAACGGTCAACGGTATAAACCATCTTAAAATGGTTATAAGCCGTCTCAGTGGAATAAATGGCATAATTTCGATTAGCAGAAGTTAATTTTGTATCAGCGGCGCAGTTCAGATGAAAAATTTATGAAGAAAGACAGGTCGTTGAAAAAATGAAAGCTGTTTTACAAAGGGTAACGAGTTGTAGTGTTACAGTTGACGGCAATGTAACAGGCGAGATAGAAAAAGGATTTCTTATTCTTCTCGGCGTTGAAAAAGAAGATACAAAAAAAGAAGCGGAAAAGCTCAGTGCAAAAATTTCGGGTCTGAGAGTTTTCTCAGATGAAAATGACAAGATGAATCTTTCATTGCTTGATATTGGCGGTTCGGTTCTTGTAGTATCACAGTTTACACTTTGTGCTAATTGCCGCCACGGCAGACGACCTGATTTTTTTGCTGCTGCCCGTCCTGAAACTGCCGAACCTCTGTATGAGTATTTTTGTACACAAATGAAAAATAATGGTGTAGGCAGGGTGGAAAAAGGTATTTTTGGTGCAGATATGAAAGTTTCACTTCTGAATGACGGCCCTGTTACCATTATTCTTGATACAAAGGAATTGTGACGGAAAGAGAGTGATTGACCAATGATAGATGTAAAATGTTTTTCGGATAATTTAATGAGCGAAAACTGCTTTTTTGTTACCGACAGCAAAAGCGGATTTTCTTTTGTTGTAGACCCCGGAGCAGAATGTAAGGAACTTGAAGAAACTATCGAGCGTTACGGAGTTGAAAAACTTCGTTATATTCTCCTGACTCACGGTCATTTTGATCATATAGGAAATACAGCACGTCTCAAAGAAAAATATCCCCATGCCAAGATAGTTATCGCTGAACAGGATAGTCCGTTCACAAATAATGATTCTCTGAACCTTTCGTTCCATTTTGATGACACTATTGACCATTTTGATGCGGATATAACAGTTAATGACGGCGATGTATTGCCAATCGGAGAAAGTAATATTACTGTCATATCCACTCCGGGACACACAAGGGGCAGTGTTTGTTATCAGATAGACGATGTTCTGTTTACAGGTGATACTCTTATGCACGGCACAATGGGGAGAACTGACTTTCCTTCAGGCAGTTCACGTGAGATGTCTGAATCACTTAAGAAGCTTGGTGACTTGTCAGGAGATTACAAAATTTACTGTGGTCACGGTTCATCAAGTACGCTTGAAAATGAAAGAATATACAATTGTTATATGAGGTCTTTTTCCGATGACGATATATATTGATAACCATGATTTCCACTACGAAACAGAAAACCTTGTCAGAATGTTTTTCCCTAATGAAAAGCTTGACATTGTTCATGAAAAGCCTGTAAATCCTCAGCAGCCGTTTGTTGTTACCTCGATGATGATGGAAAACGGAAAAACCTTTGTGAGCGCAGAAGTAGGTATAAACGGATGTGTAAAAAAAGGCAATGCTGAGGTTATAAAAGAAGATGAGCCATTTGAAAAAACAGCGGAAAGAACGCTTGCTGTCTGTCTTTATGGAATTCTTTCATCTGTAACAGGAGTAAAACAGCCATGGGGTATACTTACAGGTGTACGCCCTATAAAGCTTTTTCGGCGTATTTCGGCGGATAAAGGTGAAGAATACGCTAAAAAGTACTTTGAAAACAGGCTTCTTGTATCTCACGAGAAAACAGAACTCAGTGCTCTTACCGAAAAGCATGAGCGAAAAATACTCGAACTCAGTAAGCCTATGTCATACAGCCTTTATATTTCGATACCGTTTTGTCCGACACGCTGTTCATACTGCTCATTTGTTTCTCAAACGGTTGAAAAAGCTAAAAAATTGATAGAACCATATTTTGAATTGCTGTGCCGTGAACTTGTTTTTACAGCCGATATAGCAAGAGAAAAAAATCTCATACTTGAAAGTGTTTATATCGGCGGCGGTACGCCTACAACTTTGAGTGCAGAACAGCTGTCAGTGCTTATAGATGTTGTAAGAAAAAATTTTGACCTTTCAGTTTGCCGTGAGTTTACGATAGAGGCAGGAAGACCGGATACTATTGATGAGAAGAAACTGTATGCAATATATAACGGCGGTGTCGACAGAATAAGTATAAATCCGCAGACACTTAACGATAATGTGCTGAACGTCATAGGACGGAAACATAATTCACAGCAGATTCTTGACGCTTTTGCCCTTGCCCGCAGAATAGGATTTCAACATATAAACATGGATCTGATCGCAGGGCTGCCTACTGAAACTACGGACAGTTTTGTTAGTACACTTGATAAGATATGTACACTTGACCCTGAAAGTATTACAGTACATACACTTGCTCTAAAACGCTCGTCTAAGCTTACACTTGAGGGGGCAGGCGTAAGAACAGAGGGAGAAACTACAGCGGCGAAAATGCTGCGTTATTGCGAAAAAAAATTAACCGGCTGCGGTTACATACCATACTACTTGTACCGTCAGAGTCGTATGGAAGGCAATCTTGAAAATGTAGGCTGGTCAAAAAAGGGCAAAGAGGGCATTTATAATGTGTTTGTCATGGACGAAACGCACACTATAATAGGATGTGGTGCAGGAGCAGTAACAAAACTTAAAACTCCCGGTACAGAGTCGCTTGTCAGAATATTTAACTACAAATACCCATATGAATATATTAACGGCTTTGAAGAAATGCTGAAAAGAAAAGAACAGGTGAGAGCGTTTTATGATGAATTATCTTAATACTTATCGCCGATATGCCTGTGATATCGGCAGAATAAATGAAGAAGCAAAAAACAATGCTGCGGATTTTATCAGTATGACAGAAAATGTTTTTCGTCATGATCTGCGTTGGATAGCTGAACAAATATGCGCAATGCCCGGAAAGCGTCATGTGATAATGCTTTCAGGACCATCAAGCAGCGGAAAAACAACTTCTGCGAAAAAGCTTTCAGACGAATTTATTGATCTCGGTGTTGATGTGCAGCATATTTCGATGGATGATTTTTATCTCGGACGAGAATTTGTCGGACTGCTTCCGAACGGAAAACCGGACTTTGAATCGGTTGAAGCACTTGATATTCCGCTTATCAAGCAGACTATCGAGGATATTACAAAAAAAGGCGAATGCATCATACCGCAATATGATTTCAAAAACAGCAGCCGTACAAATGAGACGAAAAGTATACGTGCAGGAGAAAATTCTGTTATAATAATGGAAGGGATTCATGCACTTCATCCTATTTTCAGCGATGGGATGACTAAAGAAGATGTGCTGAAAGTTTATGTCAGTGTGAAGCAGGGAATAAAGGACAATGAGGAATATGTACTTACAAACCGTGAAATAAGATTTATCAGAAGACTTGTCAGGGATTACAAATTTCGCAAGACAGATCCAAATGATATGCTTTCAATGTGGAATACAATTGTTGACGGCGAAAAGTGCTATATACGTCCGTATCGCTATACGAGCGATTTTACTGTGAACTCTATCCATATATACGAACCTTGTGTCATGAAAAATACTGCACTTTCCGTTCTTGAAAAAATCAGAGAAGATCATCCTGAATATGCATTTGTACAGCATTTGGTGTCATCATTGAACCGTTTTGAGGAAGCAGATATTTCTCTTGTACCTGATAATTCACTTATACGTGAATTTTTAGGAGGAGGCTGCTATTCATACTGATAAGTTTTCTGTAATCGTGAAAAATAGAGGAAGTGTAGTTGGAGTTATAAAAAAATCAGAGTGTTTATGTTAATGTTGACAAAACATAAGTTTTGTTTTATAATTCGTAACAGTGGGTGTTGTGCGCTGCGTATTTATGACCGTTTATTTAACGGGTCGCACGGTCTGCAATAATTTTAAAGGAGATAATCTTATGAGTATTTTTGAAGATGTCATTTTGAATGCAAGATCAGCAATGGATGCAGTCGGCAAAAAAGCGGGTCAGGTTATTGATATTTCAAAACTTAAACTTGCTACGGTAGATCTTAAATCTGAGCTTGCACAAAAATTTCAGATACTTGGTAACGTGGTTTACGAAGAAAAAATCACCGGAAAAGATTTTACAAAGAATAAGAACGAACTTATCGAAAAAATCACGGAACTCAAAGCACAGCTGGATTCAATAAACGATATTATCGCAAATAATAGCCAGAAAGTAAAATGTCCGGTATGCGGCACATATAATGCAAAAAATTCTGTTTTCTGCAATAAGTGCGGAGAAAAAATCGAGACAGAGGAAGCATCCCATATGTCAACAGACGATATGATTGATTTTACAGAAGATAATTTCGATGATGATGATCTGATTTGATGGTTGAAACTTTCATTTCCGAAAGGACGGTGCTTTTGTGCAAAAAGAGAGTAAGGAAGGAAAGTCTCAATCGTTTCTGAAAGGTGCGGCGATACTCGGTTCAAGTATGATAATCGTGCGTCTGATGGGTATGGTGTACAAAATACTCCTGTCAGGAATGTACGGCGGTGTAGGAACCGGATTGTTTAATTCCGCATATGCGCTTTATAATCCTTTGTTCATGCTTTCAACAGCAGGTTTTCCTATTGCGATTGCAAGGGCAGTGTCAGAAAATGTTGCTCAGAAAAGATACAGGGATGTTCGTCGGATACATAGACTGAGTATCCCGATCTTTGTGGTTGCAGGAATCATATGCTTTGCTGCGATGGTGATAGGCAGTTTTATATATGTCCGGCTTATTAATGCCCAAAATGCTATTTTTGCGTTGCTTTGCCTTTCGCCCACCATATTTTTCGGATGTCTGATGTCTATATACCGCGGATATTTTCAGGGTATGAGCAATATGACACCGACAGCAGTTTCTGAAATTATTGAAGCAGCCGGAAAACTGGTTCTCGGTTTGGCTGCATCATTTATTACGATGAAATTGTGCATGGCAGAGTATGAAAAAAGCGGCTATGTTCTTGGTATAAAATGTATGAATGAAGCAGAGGCAAATGCTGCGGCTGTTCCGATCGCTATCGGTGCTGCCATAACAGGTATTTCACTTGGCTCTGTATTCGGTTTTTTCTACTTATTTTTCCGTTTTCGCAAGGGAGGAGACGGCATTACAATCACCGAACTGAAAAGTGCGCCTTCTCCAAGATCGGACAAAAGTATAATAAGGACGCTTGTAAGAACAGCTATTCCGATAGGACTTGGTTCGATAATAATGAGTATTGCCGATATGATAGATTCGACACTGATAAACAGACGTATATATCATATCATGGAAACAAATCCTGACGCACTTCTTAGTGTTTACGGTTCTCAAATTCCGGATGAAGTGCTTTATTCAAACAGCACACATACTTATCTGTATGGCTGTTATGGTATCGCACTTACACTGATGATGATCGTTACGGCAGTTACACAGGTTTTCGGTACAACTGCACTTCCGAATGTTACTGCGGCATGGACAAGCGGCGATAAAGCAAAACTTAAAAAGAATATAGAGCTTGTTCTTCGTGTTACAGTACTCGTTACAATACCTTCGGGAATAGGTATGTCAGTACTTGCGGAACCTTTGCTTTCATTGATATACAGCAGCCCGTCGGTTGCAAATGAGGTTGCTATAGGTTCAAAAGTACTTGCTGTTATGGGTATTTCCGTTATATTCATTGCAATAAGTACACCGCTTTGCAGTATGCTTCAGGCTATAGGCAAACCTGATTTTGTGCTGAAACTGTTCACTGTAGGCATGGTTATAAAAATAGTTGTCAATTATGTTCTTGTGGGGATTCCAGAGATAAATATACAGGGTGCAAATGTTGGTTCGCTTGTATGTTACGGTTTTGTTGATATAGCAGCAATGTGGATGATATGCCGTGAAACTAAAGTGCTGCCCAATTTTATGTCAATTCTTGTAAAACCGCTTGCAGCATCTTTAGTGTGCGGAGCAGCTGCTTACTTTGCAGAAATATTGTTCGATTACGTGACAGTTCAGAAAGTTGCAACAATTCTTGCAGTGCTTGTTGCAATCGTTGTATATGTTATTGCTCTGTTTTTGTTCCGTGCAATAGAAAGAGAAGATATTTTACAGATGCCAAAAGGAAATTTAATTGTAAAAATACTTGAAAAACGTAAGCTTATAAGGTAAAATAGTAAGTGCTGCGTTGACAGTGGATTTAGGAGTGAATTTTTTGGATTTTCATGCAAAAGAAAAATATGATGTATATGATCTTGTCGATATTGTAAAAATACTTCGTTCTCCGGAAGGCTGTCCTTGGGATAAGGTGCAGACGCATGAAACAATACGAAAGGATTTTATAGAGGAAGTTTATGAGGCTGTTGAGGCTATAAATGAAAATGATGCAGAACATCTTCGTGAAGAATTGGGAGATGTTCTTCTTCAAGTTGTTTTTCACAGTGTCATAGAAAGCGAAAAAGGCAGTTTTGACCTTAATGATGTTGCGGACGAGGTTTGTAAGAAAATGATAGTCCGTCATCCTCATGTATTCGGCGATGTGACAGTGAAGAATATAGAACAGCTTATGCAGAATTGGGACAAAATCAAAATGCAGACAAAATCTCAGACTGCTATAACTGAGTCGATGGAAAGTGTTTCAAAAACACTTCCGTCACTTATGAGGGCTGAAAAGCTTCATAAACGTGCAAAAAGAGGCGGTGTTGTTCCGAAAAATGCCGATGAGGTGTTCTCGGATGTTGAGGAAAAACTTGCCGGTTTGAAAGCCTCAGCTTGCGGTGATAGCACACTGCGCCAAAAGAAACTGGGAGAATTTTTGTTCTCCGCAGCAGCTTTGTCGGGGATGTTGGATACCGACTGTGAGCAATCGCTGTATGATGCCTGCGATGAGTTTATCAAACGCTTTAAGGCTTTTGAAATGACTGCAGCTCAGAAGGGCATTGATATACAGGGTTCGGATTCGGAAGAAGCGAACCGTTTATGGAAAGAAATTTTAACAAACGAAAAACTGGAGGAAAACAAAAATGAACAAAACTGATCTTATTTCCGTTGTTGCCGAAAAGACAGGACTGAAAAAAAAGGATGCTGAAAAAGCAGCGACTGCACTTTTTGATACTATCATTGAGAAGGTTGCAGAAGGCGAAGAAATCCGCATCGTTGGTTTCGGTACATTCGAACGTCGTGAAAGAAAAGAGAGAACAGGTGTTGATCCTCGCAATAAAGAGAAGATCACAATTCCTGCATCTAAAGTGCCAGCTTTCAAGGCCGGCAAAGCATTCAAGGATGCTGTCGATCAGTAATAATTTTTAAGAAACCGGTCCTTGCGGCCGGTTTTCGCTTTATCATGGTGGTGAATTTTTATGAGATTGGACAAATATCTGAAAACTGCAAGGCTTATAAAACGCCGTACTGTAGCAAACGAGGCGTGTGATGCCGGAAGGGTTTTAGTTAATAACAAAGCAGCAAGAGCTTCCTATGATGTTAAAGTAGGCGATGTTATCGAAATCGCGATTGGAACGCATCCGATACGTGTCGAAGTCGTAAATATCAACGAATATGCAAAAAAAGAAGAAGCGGTGCTTATGTATAAGCAGGTATGAAAAAGAATAAACAGGTTGCTTCCGGCATATAATCTGATATGATAATGTCGGAGGCGATTATTTTTGGATGACAGCAGGACAATTCAGCAGAAACATAATGTTATTCTCGAAAACCGCAGTAAACTTTGTGCGGCAGGAGTTACGGATGTTACAGCCTTTGATGATGAAAAAATAGTGCTTACAACAACGCTCGGCGATCTTACAGTTGGCGGTTATAATCTGCATATAGGTAGTTTCAGTCAGGAAACAGGAGAACTTGAAATGGATGGAGATATCTGCTCACTTGTCTATTCTGAAACAAAACATGACGGCGGAGGATTTTTTTCAAAATTATTCAGATAGGAAGTGGTTCGTTGTTTCTGAATAATGAACAGCAGTTTTATCTGTTTCTCTGGTCATTTGTGCCCGGACTGGTGATAGGATTATTATATGTGATACTGGAAGCTGTAAGAGTTATTTCTCCGCCGGATAAAATACAGCTTTTTGTCGGAGATCTGCTTTTTATGCTTGCAGCGTCAATGATAACATTTCTATTTTCAGTTGCTGCAACAGAAGGCAGAATACGCTTTCATATGATTTTGGCTGAAATAATTTCATTTACCTTGCTTTATTTTACTGTGGGGAAATTTCTGATAAATTTTTTAGTATCAATTATGCATACGGTACATCGTGTAAAAGAAACTATGTGCCGGAAATTTGAGTCCGATTTTGTGAAAATTGTAGATTTTTGCAAAAAAATATTTGCAAGGAAGAAAAAAAGTAAAAAAAATTAAAATACTGTCGTTTTTTTCTTGCAATAGTGTTGTGTAATGTTGTATAATAGTTCTGTCGGTTGAAAGTATAACAATTTGGTGTATGGGCGGTGAAAATAGATGCAGACTAAGACAGCCGGCAGTATCAAAAAGCCTCGCAAGGGCAAACAACTTTCAAGTTATTTTATTTGTGTACTGGTGATTGTTTTGACATTGTATGTATTGTATTCGGCTGTGGATCAGCAAATACAAATAAGCAATCTCAGAACCGAAATAGCTGCTGTAAAAGAACAGCAGTTTACACAGGAACAGAAAAATAAAGAACTAAAAAAAGTCGCAGATGCTGTAGAAAAAAAAGATGAAAAGGCATACAAAGACTATGTTGAGAAAGTTGCAAGAGAAAAACTTGACTTAGGAAAAAACGGTGAACTTGTTTTTGTTAATGTTCCCGGACAGTGAGAGGAGAAAATATTTTTAGTATGAAGCTTGAAGTAGGAATGATTGTTGACGGCAAAGTAACCGGTATTACGAAATTCGGCGCTTTTGTTGATCTTGAGGATGGCAAAACAGGAATGGTACATATATCAGAGGTGGCTCCGACATATGTAAACGATATCAGAGAACATTTGACCGAGGGTCAGACAGTAAAGGTTAAGATTATTACCATAGGTGAGGATGGCAAGATAAGCCTTTCTATTAAAAAAGCACTTCCACCGCAAAAGAAACAGTTTGACAGACAGAATCGTAATACTGCGCCGAGACCACAGTCATCCCGTCCGGGAAATTATGAGTGGCAGCCTCCAAAGAAAACCGAGCCTTCAAATTTTGAGGATATGCTGTCAAAGTTTAAACAGACCAGTGACGAGAAAATCTCTGAACTGAAACGTGCCGATAATAAGAGAGGTTTCTCAAGAAGAAACAACTCTCAGAAACCTTGAATATAAAAATATTTGATCGGAGAGTGTCCTGCTCTCCGATTTTTTTGGGAGTAAAATTATGATAGTGATTAACGCAGAAATCCACACTATGGATAATGACAATACAGTAATAGCAAACGGATATGTAAAAATGGAAAAAGGTAAAATTACCGGTATAGGTGATATGGAAGAATTTAGTGAAAATTTGCCTGATATTATCAATGCGGAAGGAAAAAAAATCTATCCCGGCTATATTGATGTACATACTCATCTTGGAATGTTTGAAGATTCTCTTTGTTTCGAGGGTGATGACGGAAACGAAAGTACAGACCCCGTTACACCACATTTACGTGCAATAGATGGTACAAATGTATTTGACAAATGTTTTATGGAAGCTTTGTGCTCAGGAGTTACAACTGTACTAATAAGTCCGGGCAGTACTAATCCGGTTGCCGGTGAAATTGCTGCGATAAAGACTTACGGAAAATGTATTGACAATATGATAATCAAATCACCGGCTGCAATAAAATTTTCTTTGGGTGAAAATCCAAAGTCTGTTTATAATGATAAGGACAGTACTCCTATAACCAGAATGGCAATTGCGGCAGTTATACGTGAAATTTTGTACAAGGCAAAAAAGTATTTATCAGAAAAAGAAAAGTTTGAAAACGACAGCGAAAATTTCGATGAACCTGAATATGATATGAAACTTGAATCACTTCTGCCGCTGATAAAAAAAGAAATACCTGCGCATTTTCACGCACATAGGGCAGATGATATATTTACAGCTATTCGTATCTGCAAAGAATTTGATATACGTTGTGTAATAGTTCACGGAACAGACGCACATCTGATATGTGATGAATTGAATGGCAAATGTGAAGGCATATTTTCCGGTCCGATAATGACAGATCGCAGTAAACCGGAATTGCATAACCTTACAGCGTCATCACCGGGTATAATTTCAAAAAGCGGTATAACAACAGCAATAATAACAGATCATCCGGAAACACCAATAAATTATCTTACATTATGCGCAGCAATTGCGGTTAGAGAAGGTATGGACAGTCTTTCGGCTGTAAGATCAATAACATCAGAGGCTGCCGAAATTGCAGGGATTTCAGACAGAGTAGGAACCGTTGAAGCCGGAAAAGATGCCGATATAGTTATCCTCGAAACAGATCCGCTGGATATTACAAAAAAGCCTTATGCAGTTATCGCAGGTGGAAAACTTGTTTACGGAATGGTTGGATGACTTTAATCTTAGTTGTTTCTGCAACTCCGGCTTAATAAAGTGTTGTGATAATCAATAAAACCAGTTCATAAAATTTTAACATAATTTTTTAAAAAACTATTCCATTTTTTGTTTAATTATGTTATAATGTTCATAAGCTCAGAAATGAGTAGTCCAACCACAAGGGGGTTTGTTTTATGAAGTATAACATTATAGGCAGAAAGGTTAATCTCAGAGATAACTTCAAGGAGCGTGTTTACAAAAAACTTGGAAAGTTTGAAAAAATTTATTCCGAAGACGCAGATGCAACCGTGACCGTGACCGTTGAGAAAAACCGTCAGACTGTCGAAGTTACTATCCGTGATAATGGTATGACCTACAGAGCAGAGGCAGCTGCCGCAGAAATGAATGATGCACTGGATTCGGTTGTTGATATATTGGGAGGACAGATCAGAAAGAATAAGGCAAAGCTTAGCAAAAAAATGAAGGGCGAGGGCTTGAGCGAATATTTCAGCGAGCCTGATGCAGCAGACGATGACGAAGCCTTGAATGAAGATGATTACACAGTTGTTAAGACAAAGACTTTCTATGTCAAGCCACTTATGGTAGAAGAGGCTATACTCCAAATGAATATGATAGGTCACGAGTTCTTTATGTTCCGTAATGCAAACACAAACGAGATAAATGTTGTGTATAAGCGTAAAAACGGTACGTATGGTCTCTTGGAACCATCAGAATAATTACTGTTGTGTATTATAATAAATAAGTTTCGGACGACCGTTTTTGAGACGGTCGTCCGTAAATTTTTGCAAAGTTGATTAACTCACTATTTTAAAGCCATTTCATGTCGTAAGCTCGTATGATTTCATACTTATACCCGTCGCAGTTCCATTTTTCAATATGGTAAACATCGTCTTTTATGCTCAGATACTGCTTATGAGGAATGAGACTTACTTCAAGCACACTGTTTATCTTTCGCACAGACGGCAAAAACAGTCGGCCGTCATTTTGAGTGAATTCAAGTTTCTCAAAAAACTCCTTTACATCCGCCGCCGTAAAATCCGTAATGCCGTAGTAATAAAGCACTTCTACAGAGCTTTTTATAAGGCTGAAACTTGATACATTACTGTAGTCGATTAAAGAGTGTTCACTTTTGAAAAAGTAGCAGGCTTCTTTAAAGTTTATCTTGTCTATGTTACTCATATGGGAATCTGCTACTCAAAATATGGACAAATATACCCATATTGAGAAAATTCCTGTTTCATCGTATCCAACTTCGCCAAAGCTACCATCGT
>CACXGC010000032.1 GCA_902767155.1 uncultured Ruminococcus sp.
ATGCTGTGACCAACTATCTGATCTTCGAAGCCTGGGATAAATGTATTTGAACCAAGTGTAAGAGGATAGCTCTCACCCTTTCCACCTTCGAAAGCAACTTCATCTACAAAACCTTCAAAGTTAATAGTTGTCTCATCGCCTTCTTTTGCAGCTCTGTCAGTAACATCCTGCTTTGTAGAATTCTCTTTAAGCTTTCTTTCGATTTCCTTATCTACATCTTCATCTGTTACAGTCTCATCAACCTTTTCGATTTCGATAGCATCAAGATCACCAAGCTCAACTGGAGGCTTAACAGCAACCTTAGCCTTGTATATAAAATCTTTACCCTTTTCAATCTGGCTTACA
Organism: uncultured Ruminococcus sp.; assembly: GCA_902767155.1. Taxonomy (GTDB): domain Bacteria; phylum Bacillota; class Clostridia; order Oscillospirales; family Acutalibacteraceae; genus UBA1213. The sequence continues at coordinate 346 of CACXGC010000032.1, forward strand.
GAAATCTCAGGATTTGAAACTATCTCAAGATCTATATCCTTGATTTCCTCAAAATATGTCTTATTGATAAGGTCATTTGCAGCGTCCTCATAGAATACTGCTGTTCCATAAGTCTTCTCAATATATGCCATAGGAACTTTTCCTTTACGGAATCCATCGAACTGGAACTTGTTCTTATTCTTGTTATAAGCCTCAACACATGCCTTTTTAAAATCCTCAGCAGGAACTGTAATTGTCAGTTCAGCCATATTCCCTTCAAGTTTTTCGTAAGTCAAACTCATTTTTATATTCCTCCTTATGACCCTTTGGTCTAAATATTTACAAAAAATAATCACGGTCAGCCTTCAAAACGACGCTAACCGTGAAATTATAGCACAGATATTTCTTTAAGTCCACAAAATATTCTGCCAATATTTATAAATTTATTCATAGACAAACATACTGTTATATTGTTTTTCTGTAAAGATATCCTGCTGTTGTTCTATACATTTTTTATAATTCTTTGAAACGGACATTTTTTTATAATTATACGTAGCAATATATTTAGGACCATTATTTGTTGATTGTACCGATTTTGTTATAAATCCGTTACTGTTATAAGAATTCTCATAAACCGTTTCAGATACTTTATGCTTTCCTCCACTAAACAAATATGTTGTATCTTTTTTTATGTGCCCCTTTTTATCATATTCAAAAACTCTTTCAGAGCTTTTTTTATCTCCAGCGTAAGTAATCACCTTTTTTATTTGGTTTTTCTTGTTATATGAAATCTTATATACATTCGATAAAGTATTTGTATTAGATGAGGTCTCAACAGTTGTCAGTCTGTCATTATCATCATAAGTATATTGGTATTCAAACTTAAACGTTTTCTTTAGTCCTTTATTCTTTGAAATCATTTTTGACATCTGATCATCAGTATACTCGTATGTAAAGACATTCTTATTCTTTTTATTATTATTCATATAGCTTACTCTTTTCTCAAGTTTATCCGCTTTATAGCTATATGTATCTGTCCTGGAACTTTTTGCTTCATCAACTATATTATATTTTGAAATAAGACCGTTTTTATTATATGAATAACTGTAGGTGCATCCTGTAGATCCATGAAATAAGGTTTTCTTTGTAACAACATATACATTTTCTTTATCAGAAGCCGCATTTACAGATATACCTGGAAATATAGAAATTAACAAAGATAAAGTAACCAGTATTGTTATAAACCTTTTAACTATTAAAGAGTTCTTTTGTTTTCTATTCCTACTAATCATAAGCTTTTCTCCTCAAGAATAAAGAAGATTTTATATCATACTTATCATTTCGCTCATAAGTTTAACAGAGTTCTTTATAGCTATCTTCTGGAATTCAGGGTAATCCATATTTGCTGAATCATCAGCCTTATCTGAAATGGATCTGATGATTAAAAATGGAATATTATTAAGCGAAGCTACATGAGCTATAGATGCTCCTTCCATCTCTGTGCACATACCTGCAAACTGATTAACCAGATAATCTTTTTTATTTTTATCTGAAATGAACTGATCGCCTGAGAGTACTCTTCCTTCAAATACTTTAATGTCAAGATCAGCATTTTCACATGCTTTTCTTGCAGTTTCACGAAGCTTATTATCTGCAACAAATATACTCTCATCCTGATCAGGTATAATTCCTGGCTCGTATCCAAGTCCGGATACATCCATATCATGTTCAAGAGCTTCTGTAGATAATACTATATCTCCGATGTTTATTTCAGCATTAAGACTTCCTGCTATACCTGTATTAATGATACACTCTACTTTATATATAACAGATAAAACTTCAGCAGCCATTGCAGCATTTACTTTTCCAACTCCACACCTGACAAGAACTGTATCTTTACCGCTCAGTTTACCTGCCCAGAATTCCATGCCGGAATAAATATCTTTATTAACATCAGACATCAGCGCTTTAAGCTCATCTATTTCTTTATCCATTGCAGCAATTATTCCTATCATATATTCTATCCTTTCTCTCAAATACATACCAGTTATTATTTATCTTATCATTTATTTGTTTTTAATTGATTTATTTAAAGGTTTTCTCAAAATAAATACACCTAAAAAAAACAATATAATTACCACAAGTGAGATAATAATTATATTTAAAACAGGTGTTTCTTTTTCCTCAGAAATAATATCAAGGACGAATCTTTTACTAGCAGCAAGCTTAATCTTTTCATTTCTGTCACGAAGACCATTCTCAAAAGCTGTTTTTTCAGCTTCAATTTCTTCTCTTCTTGCTTCTTCAGCAGCAGCTTTTTTATCAGCCAGCTCACCAAATACAGCATTAAGATCTATCTCCTCTTCTGTTTTCACTGAATCATTCTCAGAAGAGCCACCTGTCTGATTATTAACTGTAGTTTTCTTATCATCCAGCCCTTTATACTTTCTGACATCCGGATCATTATCCAGTTTACCATCCAGAAAGTCCTGATAAGCCTGAGCAGCTCCGGCTCTTGTAGGAGGATATCCATGAGCCACAAGCCAGGCCTTGGCAGCAGCCTTTTCCTCTTCAGAATAATCATCATCAGCATATACAACAG
>CACXGC010000033.1 GCA_902767155.1 uncultured Ruminococcus sp.
CTTCCCAGTTCGGCTATCATATTCTTCAATTTCGTTTTACATCTATTAATCAAGCATTTCAAAAGAGTTTTTTAATAATCTAATGAGCTCTTTCGCCATACCTTCATCTACTTGAATAGACTGGCTGACCTTGCCTTTGAATTCTCTATTTGCACTACCATAGGTATCAATTTGAAAGTACGTCTCTCCACTGCTGGTAAAAACTGTATAAGTTGCTCGAAACTTGTTATGCACGCTGTTTCTCTCTTTATCAATCTTTTTGATATTATCTTTCGTTATAAGAGCCATAACTATTCTCCCCTTATTTCTGCTATCAATCGTTCAAGTCTGCTTTCATTTATCTCGCACTCCCAAACAACTATAACCTTCCATTGTTTTTCTTTCATCTGTTCATAATACTTTAGATCGCGATTTTTATTATTTGTAAGCTTACTGATCCAGTATTCGGTGTTGGATTTTGGCCATACAAACTTTTTGCAATCATGCATATGCCAAAAACAGCCATTAACATAAATAGCAGTTTTATATTTCGGCAAAACGATATCAGGCTTTCCGGGATATCTCTTATCATTTTTTCGAAATCTAAACCCTTTTCTATGCAAAAAACTTCTGACAATAATTTCCGGCTTAGTATCTTTATATCGAATATGAGACATATTCATACTGCGTATCTCTTTGCTATGATTGTCAGCCATCTTTCTTTTTCTCCAAATATCCGGCAAGATGTTCCGCAATAGCCCTTGCAAACATAGGCGGAACAGCATTGCCAACTTGCTGATATTGAGAATCTTTCGGACCGCAGAAAACAAACGAATCAGGGAAAGTTTGAAGCCGTGCAGCTTCTCTTATGCTAACAGCTCTGTTTATTGTTGGGTGAATCCACATAGACTTTCTGACATTAAGAACAGTTCCTGATGGTTTGTTATAGCTCAAACGCAGATAGATAGTATTCTGTGTACGGCTTACATCGGTATATGTGTTTTCTTTTAGCGAAGCATCCAGCGAATGAAAATTCTCTCCTTGCCCCAATGCTTCAAAGCGTGCTTTCGCTACCGATCTTGTTTTAGTAATAATGTGATTATAAAGTCTATTGCTATCCCTGAGATCAGGTGTCAGCGAAGAAGGCTCAAAATCATTTGTCAATTCGACGCCATTATCATTTGCAGGATCAAAAATCGTCTCAGCACTTTCAATATCTTTTATTGCATCCTGCACCGTTCTGAAATTTTCTTCCGAAAAAGTTCCTTTCGGCATTTTTATTTCAGAAGAAATACTTTTCTTAATTCCAATAACTACAAAACGGTTTCTTTTTTGTGGTGCTCCAAATTCTACAGCATTTAACACGCCTGTATTAAATGTATAACTGCTAAGCATCTTAGTTATATATTCTAAAACCGAATAAGACTGTATTACTGCTGTGATTCCATCTTCGCAAACAAGATCATCTATTTGGAGTTCGTTATCATATATTTCTTTAATTCTCGTTAAACATCTTTGAAGCATGATCGTTTTTTCAATCCGCACAACAACATTAGCTGTATCAATTTTGCCTTCAAAGAAATCAACTAAAGCATCAGCCGCATCATTAAAGCATTCATACACCCCTGTAGTATCTTCTCTATGCAATCTATCAGCAAGCCGCATATACTTTTTTTGATAGCGATATAAAGCTTCTCTGCACTTTTTTAAATTCCTGCGCTGACGATATGCAATATTAAGCAGTTTATAATCATCTTCCGCCCAAAGTCTTGTTTCAACTGTATTCCTATTCTGAATGTCCCGAGCAATTTCTGCTGAATAATACTCTTTCTCCAAAAGAAGTATTTCAGTTGGCGAGGTTTCTATACCGTATTTTTTAACAGTTTCTATTTCATCCATACGCAGATAGAATCTATGTACATCTGACTTAAGCATTTCTACATTTTCCATTACAAATGCCTTCGGTTTTAATTCTAATACTGCTCTAACATACTGTTTCACCAACATATTATTCTGACTTATTACATGGTTTTTTTGCCTGTTCGCTTTAGAAAAGCCTTGACATGGAGGTCCGCCTATTACAACATCAATTCTTCCAAGTTCTTTTTTAAGTTTCTTATAATCAGCTGTACATACATCTGAATACACTTTAGTTCCTTTGTGATTTCGTCTGTATGTTTCCTGTGCATTTTGATTTATTTCAAATGCAGCAGCAATTTCATATTTGCCTGTTTGCTTAAAACCCAAGCTTAGGCCTCCGGCACCGGCAAACAAATCAATTACCTTATGCATTTCATTTATTCTCCTATTCTGACGGCATATTATATAGAATCATTCTGGAAACGCTCTTTAAGCATTATCCAGCAGTCTTCTTTTTTACACCATTGAGTTACATTAACGCCCTTAGCGTTATTCGTGTTCGGATTCATAAAATGATTCCAAACTTTATAGCAAATATCTTCTATAAGATGTGATACTTCAGGAGATATGTTCTGATACTGCCATATATAGCTGAGATCAACCTTGTCACTATAATACTCTGACAGCAGAGCTATCGTGTAGTAATTGATCTGGGCTTTATATCCTCCGAAATTCTGAGCATCTACTATCCTATCGCATTGCTGAAAAAGAATAACCTGAGCGATAAGATTACAATAAAACTTTTCATCCGGCTCTCCTATTTTACCAGTCTGTATCATCTCTGAATATCTGATAAAATTGGTTTCCAATCCCTTGCTGACAATATCAGGATGTTTCAGCCAACACATTGCACACTTAGCCGCCACTGTTTTGGAGATGCACTTATTCTTAGGATTCTGCTCTTTGTACTTTCTCTTTGATGCAGCAGTAAGCTGTCTATTAACCTCCACACTGTATTGTCCTCTTGCGCGTTCATAAAACCAACGCTGAGATGGTTTTCCCTTTTCGACAGGAATAAAAACACGCCGTGACAACTGTTCGAGTTTAATGTGAAAATCATCATTAGCACTGAAATCAGACATGGTGATTTTATTCTGGCTGTTTGCGTACCTTGATATGCTGCTTATTACGGTATCCATC
>CACXGC010000034.1 GCA_902767155.1 uncultured Ruminococcus sp.
CTTGCGAAGACTAGCACCTGAAGCTAGCGCGTCTGCCAATTCCGCCATACCCGCATATTTCTCGTCTGAAACGATTGCTTTGTCATTATATCAAAGTTTCCGATTGTTGTCAAGCATTTTTTCATATTTTATAAAATCAGCATTCCCAGCAAAAACAGTTAAAACCGACAAATCTCATTTTCATGATACTCCATTTTTCTTTAAAAACATGGTAATAATTACTAACTGTCAACACTCAAAATAAAACTATAAAAAATTTATAAAATTTTCAATTTTTATAGTGACTTTTTACTATTTTTGTGTTATAATGAGTAAAAATACCTAATTGTTTCTATTTTCATCATACTAATTTCTTTTTATCGTCAGGTGATTCAATGATAGAGCAGATTATTAACATTGACCGTATGGAACAGGCGGTCGCTTTGTTCGGTACTTTCGATGAAAATATCAGACTGATACAAAATGAATATATGGTGTCAGTCATATGTCGTGGTTCGGAACTCAAAATAACAGGCGAACCGGAAAATGTCTCAAAAGCCGCAAAAGTCATAGAAAGCCTTTTGAGTCTCGTAAATCGTGGTGAAGCTCTCAGTGAACAGAATGTGCGCTATTGTATGTCTCTCGTAAACGAAGGAAACGCGGAACGCATAGATCAGCTCGCCGGTGACTGCATATGCATAACTTCACACGGAAAGCCTGTCAAACCTAAAACCCTCGGTCAGAAAAAATACTGTACCGCTATACGTGATAACACTATCACTCTTGGCATTGGTCCTGCCGGTACAGGAAAAACTTATCTCGCAGTTGCAATGGCCGTTACTGCTTTCCGTGCAAGAGAAATAAACCGCATTATACTGACACGTCCGGCTGTTGAGGCCGGTGAAAAACTCGGTTTCCTCCCCGGTGATCTGCAAAGTAAAGTAGACCCCTATCTCAGACCGCTGTATGATGCACTTTTCGATATGCTCGGCGCAGAAACGTATCAGAAATATGTTGAACGAGGTAATATCGAGGTCGCCCCTCTCGCCTATATGAGAGGCCGTACACTTGACGACAGCTTTATCATTTTGGACGAAGCACAAAACACTACACCCGAACAAATGAAAATGTTTCTTACCCGACTTGGTTTCAATTCCAAAATGGTCATAACAGGAGATATCACTCAAATAGATCTTCCCGGAGGTATACGCTCGGGATTGAAAGACGCTGTACGTATACTCAAAAATATCGACGGAATAGAAAGCGTGTTTTTCACCGCATCCGATGTCGTCAGAAACAGATTAGTTCAAGATATTATCAAAGCCTATGAAAACGCCCTCAACAAACCAACCACTAATTCAAAAAAATGATCCTGCGCTCGTGACAACAGGTTTACAAAACTGCACACCATTCCGCTTTTAAACGGAAAATCAGAACAGAAAGGAAAGTTTTAATATGGATAAGATAAAAGTAATCATTACCAACAAGCAAAAGAATATCAAGATACCAACCGGACTGCGTATGCTTATACGCCGCTGCTGTAACGCTGTTTTACAGCTTGAGGAATTTCAAGGCTCGGTTGAAGTCAGTGTAACTCTTGTAAATAACCAGCAGATCAGAGAACTGAATTCAATATACAGACATAAGGATAGTGCTACTGACGTTCTTTCGTTCCCGATGGGAGAAAACGGCAAGTATGACATCGATCCCACTACAGGTGCAAAAATCCTCGGAGATATAGTTATCTCTATGGAAAAGGCAATCGAACAGGCTGAACGCTTCGATCATAGTCTCCAGCGTGAAGTCGGCTACCTTACCGCTCACTCAATGCTCCATCTTCTCGGCTACGATCACGAAGATAATGGTCTCCAGCGTCTGCGCATGAGAGAAAAAGAAGAAAAGGTCATGACACTCCTCGGTCTGCCCAGCTCATCAAGCTATGTTATTCCCGATGAGGAATAACCGATGAGAGCTTTTCTCAAGGGATTTAAATTTGCCTGGTCAGGTATAATACACTGTATAAAAAACGAGCGAAACATGAGAATTCATATGGTGGCTGCGCTGTATGTTCTGATTTTTGCACGTTTTTTTGCATTTACACGGTGTGAATATGCTGTACTGCTTCTGACAATAGGAGGAGTATTGTCAGCTGAAACTGTCAATACGGCGCTTGAGATCCTCGCAAACAAAATTTCACGAAAAAAAGACCCTTTTATTCGTGCCGCAAAAGATGCTGCTGCCGGTGCTGTACTCATACTCGCATTCTTTGCGGTCATTATAGGGTTATGGCTTTTTGGTGATATACCAGGTTGGATTAGTCTTGCAAGTTATTATTTTTCTCACCCGTACAGACTTGCAGCACTGATACTGTTTTGTCCTGTATCGCTTGTCTTCATCGCAAAGGGACCGGCAGGTATCGCCAAATTCATCAGAAAAATACGGAATAAACTCAAAAAGTAACCAGATATACCGGAGGAATTTATGGAAAATAAAACAGCTTTTATTGCAATAGTAGGACGTCCGAATGTCGGAAAGTCCTCTCTTCTCAACAAGATGCTGGGGCAGAAAATAGCTATCGTATCTTCAAAGCCTCAGACTACCCGTACACGTATAATGGGCGTACTGACAGAATATGACACCCAGTTGGTCTTTATTGATACGCCCGGACTTCATAAGCCCAGAAACAGCCTTGATAAATATATGCTCCGCTCCGTCAATGAATCGGTTGCCGGCGTTGATGCTTGTCTGCTCGTTGTGGAGGCAAATGCCGATATTACCGAAGGCGAAAAAATGTTCGCCGAAAAATTTACAACACTTGGAATTCCTGCTGTACTCGCAATAAACAAGACGGACATGATAAAGGATAAACAAAACCTTGCGCCCGTTATTGCAAATTTTTCCTCTCTTTACGATTTCAGTGCTGTTGTTCCGTGTTCCGCACAAACAGGTGACGGAATAGATGCGCTTAAATCCGAGCTTCGTGCACTTTCTTCCGAAGGCGGATATATGTTTGACGAAGATACGCTCACAGACCAGCCTGAACGTGTTATCGCCGCTGAAATTATACGTGAAAAACTACTTCGCCTGCTTGATAAGGAAATACCTCATGGTTCGGCTGTATTCGTTGAAAGAATGAAAGAACGTGAAAACGCAGATATTATAGACACCGATGCCGTTATCTACTGCGAAAAGGACAGCCACAAAGGAATAATCATCGGCAAGGGCGGCGCAATGCTGAAAAAAATAGGCAGCTACGCACGTCAGGATATGGAAAAATTTTTCGGATGCAAAATAAATCTGAAACTTTGGGTAAAAGTCAAAGAGGACTGGAGAAACCGTGAAGGAATACTCCGCAGTCTCGGATATGACGAAAGTAATTTCGACAACTGAAAGAATAATTTCCCTTTCTATTAAAATTTGCCAATAAATTTCTGTATTATCGTCTATAATATGTACATAAGTATTATTATAACTATTCTACAGAAAGGGGTCGGCACAAAAAATGGACGCAAATATGGCTTGGAATCAATTCAGGAGGACGGGCAGTGTTGCGGATTATCTCATCTACAGGAATGCTAAAGCCTGCACAGAGCAGAATTTGTCTGATAAACCAACGGAGGAAACCAATGAGGTTCAAAACAGATGGTCTGATATTACAGGAACAAACAATCAAAGAAAATGATAAGCTGGTCACTGTCCTTACAAGGTCAGATGGCATCATCAGATGTTTTGTACGCAATGCAAAGCTGCTGAAAGGCCGCCTTTGCACTGCTACACAAACACTCAGCTATTCCCGCCTGTCGGTATATCACGGACGGGATCGCTACATAATTGATGAAGCCGAACCTGTCGAACTTTTTTTTGATCTGCGGCTTGACCTTGAAAAACTTTCCATAGGTCAGTATTTCTGTGAACTTGCCATGTATCTCATTCCCGAAGGATCAGCATCGGACGAATATCTCAGTCTCATCCTGAATTCCCTTTATCTTCTCGCCAAAGGTACAAAACCGGTTCTACAGATAAAAGCAGTTTTTGAAATGCGTTTCATGTCCATAGCCGGTTTTATGCCTGATCTTGTATGCTGTGACAAATGCAAATGCTACGAATCAGATACAATGCATTTTCTTTATTATGAGGGCAAACTGCTTTGCAACAACTGTTTCAGAGGCGAAAACTACAGTATAGCTCTTTCAAAAGGTGCTGTTGCTGCAATGAGAACCGCTGTATTTGCCGCACCCAAAAAAATCTTTTCTTTCGCTCTTTCAGAAAAATCTCTTTACCAATTTGCTGAATGTGCCGAAAACTACACTCTTATGCGCAGCGAAAGAAAAATGAACGCATTAGAATTCTATAAAAAGGTCAGGAATAATAATCTATGAATAAAAATCTCAAAGCACTCGAATTTGATAAAATTTTGATAAGACTTGCAGAACAAACTTCTTTTGCAGATGCAAAAGAACTTGCAATGTCACTTGAACCGTCCTGTGGTTTGTTTGAAACACAGACTTTATTACAGGAAACCGCTGATGCTCATGCACTTATCGGTCGTTTCGGTTCTCCGGCATTCGGAAATGTTCATAATATGAATGGTTCTCTTCGCCGTGCGGCTGCCGGTGCAGTACTCACAACACTTGAACTTCTCCGCATTGCTTCACTTCTCAGAACTATACGTTCCGTCACAGACTGGCGCAGCAAATCAGCGTCTGTTGAAACTGCACTCGATGTATATTTCAACACACTCATGCCTCAAAAATATCTCGAAACAAAAATAACTTCAATAATTCTCTCCGAAGAGGAAATTGCTGATAATGCCTCCCCTGCCCTGCTTGCGATAAGAAAAAAAATAGCAGCATCTGAAGCAAAAATACGTGAACGTCTTGACCATGCCATACATTCTGCATCTATGCAAAAATACTTGCAGGAAAGTATCATAACTATGCGTGGCGGACGATTTGTAATCCCTGTGAAAGCTGAATTCCGTGCAAATGTTCCCGGACTTGTACATGATACATCTTCCAGCGGTTCTACAGTATTTATTGAGCCGCTCAGCGTTGTGGAAGCTAATAACGATATACGTGTACTCAAGTCAAAAGAACAGGCCGAAATAGAACGAATCATCGCAGAACTTTCCGCTGAATCCGGTGCTTATGCCGACAGCATATGCAACAGCTATTCAATACTTACAGAACTTAATGTCATCTTCGCAAAAGCTAATCTTGCCTACTCAATGAAAGCATCCGTTCCGAAACTGAATGACGAGGGCAGAATCGTCCTAAAAAAAGCACGTCATCCACTAATTCCGGCCGATAAAGTAGTTCCGACTGATATCGAACTTGGAGACAAATTCGATACACTTGTCGTAACCGGTCCGAATACCGGCGGTAAAACCGTTTCACTTAAAACTATCGGTCTTTTATCCGTCATGGCAATGTGCGGAATGATGATACCGGCATATGACAACAGCGAAATCTCTGTTTTTGACAAAGTGCTCGTCGATATCGGCGACGAACAAAGTATTGAACAGTCTCTTTCCACTTTTTCCGCTCACATGACCAACATCATTCGCATACTTGAAGAAGCTGACAATAAAAGCCTTGTTCTGATAGACGAACTCGGCTCAGGAACTGACCCGATCGAAGGCGCTGCACTCGCCGCCGCAATTCTTGAACAGCTGCGCATACAAGGTGCTGTCATCGCCTCTACAACACATTATGCAGAATTGAAAAGTTATGCCCTCGAAACAGCCGGAGTTGAAAATGCCTGCTGTGAATTCGATGTTTCAACACTGCGCCCGACTTACCGCTTATTGATAGGTATGCCCGGACGTTCAAATGCTTTCGCTATTTCTGAGCGTCTCGGAATGTCTGCTGATGTCGTGAACCGTGCAAAACAGCTTGTATCATCAGAAAATACAAGATTTGAAAAAGTTGTGCAGAAACTTGAAACCAGCAGAGCAGACCTTGAAGAACAAATACGTGCCGCAGATATGATGAAAATCGAAGCACAGCAAATTCTCGACAAAGCAAAACAGGATGCTGAACGAATCGAGAGAGCGAAACAAAACGAACTTGAACAGGCAAAAGTACAGGCTGAGAATATCATATCCAAAGCCCGTGCACAGGTTTACGGCGTACTTGACGAAATTGACGCTATACGAAAAAAGAAGGAAGCAACCGCCGAAGAAAGAGCAAAGTTAAAAGCCGATATCCGCAATATGGAAAATGCTGCTGACCCTGTAGTACAGAATAATATGGAAGATTATGTACTGCCCCGTCCTTTGCAGAAAGGCGACAGTGTACTCATTTACGATATAGGTCAGGAAGGTATAGTTCTTGACATCGGCAAAAACAATGTACTGGTTCAGTCAGGAATTATAAAAACCCGTGTAAAACCCGAAAACCTCAGACTTCTGAAAAAGGAGACAAAACCACAGCCGAAAAGAAGTTCCACACGTACAATCCATCGTGATACAAACCGCAGTGCATCTACTGAGATAGATGTCAGAGGTCAAACAGCAATCGATGCTATTCTTGATGTAGACCGTGCAATTGACGTTGCTGTATTGCAAGGGCTGCATCAGATAACTATAATTCACGGCAAGGGTACGGGCGTTCTTCGCCGTGAGATACAAAATCACCTGAAAACACATCCTTCTGTCAGAACTTATCGTCTCGGTGTGTTCGGTGAGGGCGAATCCGGCGTCACAATTGCAGAGCTGAAATAACAATAGCACAGTCTTGTTTGTCCGATGATATCTTTTCACAAAATCCACTGTTCCTTACAATGACCGGAGGCATACTTTGACAAATAAAAAATCCATACTTTTTAAAGTATCTGCTGTACTGCTCATTATTGCCGCAATCAGCGCAAGTATCATATATGCCATATGTATGAATCTTGCATCGCAGGATAACATAAGCGAAAAATACACCCTCAAAGAAAAAAACGACGGTTTTCTTTTGAATATACTCAAAGGTGCTGCTTTCGGAAAGGAATTCGAGGTAAGCGAATCAGAACTCAACACCTATATCAACGAAAAATACTGCACCGAATTCTCTCCGAAAAATTCCGGAATAGAAAACATCATGCTTTACTTTCACAAAGACCTGCTATCCGAGATATATTCAAAAATCTATTACAAGGGCAAAGAATACGCTGTACGTGCGGAAGTGGCTTTTGATATAAACAGCGAAACAAGCATTGTGCGTGTAACTTTCTATAACGCTTATATAGGCGAGCTGAAAATTTCGGAAAGAAAACTTTCGGATATACTTTCCCACATATTTGAAAAAAGCGAAATTGTTTCTGTTGATAACACAACACTTTACGTTAAGGCAAAATATACTTACGAACTGCCTAAAATATCCCTTGATATATATCTGATAAAATTTGAAGCTTCTGACGGTGCTATATGCTGCCGTACAAACAGTCTTACCGGTGAGGCACTTATGGCTGCCGGTGAATATATAATGTCTCCGGAAGGACAAGCCGCTGTTTCCGGTATATACAACAATATCAAGGAAAAGATACACTCTATTTTTCACAATTGATTTCAAGCCGTCAAAATACTCTGTAACAAAGGTATTCTGACGGCTTTATTTTCAGCAAAATATTGTAAATTTCCACGCATATGATATAATTATGACAGAATATCGTTATTTTCATCAAGGAGTGCGTATTATGCAAAAATCAGTTGTCTTTATTGATACAGAAGTCGGTGTTACCGACGAAAAAATACATGATATCGGTGCGATAAAAGAAAACGGTTCAGAGTTCCATTCTTCTTCGGCTAACGATTTTTTATCGTTTATAAAAGATTCCGACGTTCTGTGTGGTCATAATATCATACATCATGATATACCGTTTTTGAAAAAATCATCGAAAATGTTTCCGGATAAACCTGCAATAGATACATTGTATCTTTCACCGCTTCTTTTTCCGAAAAGACCTTACCACTCTCTCGTAAAAGACGACAAACTACAGAATGATGAATTGAATAATCCCGTGAACGACAGCAAAAAGGCTATGAAGCTATTTTATGACGAACTGAATGTCTTTAACGAACTGCCCGAAATACTTAAAAAAATTTACGTCACTCTTCTTTATGATATACCCGAATTCAAAGGATTTTTTGACTATGCGGAAATTAAGCCCTCTCCGGAATGTATCGAAACAGATATTCTCGAAAATTTCAAAGATTTTATATGCATCAACAGTAATTTAAAATCCTTCATCAGCCAAAATCCTGTTGAACTTGCATATGCTCTTGCTGTTATAAGCACTATGGATTTTTACAGTATAACTCCGCCATGGCTTCTGCATAATTTTCCGCAAATCGAAAATATCATGCGTTTCCTGAGAAATACCCCTTGTCACGCTAATTGCCCGTATTGCAACAAAAAACTCAATGTAAACCACGAGCTCAAAAACATATTCGGATATGATGAGTTCCGCAAATATAACGGCGAACCATTGCAGGAAATGGCAGCACAAGCCGCTGTTGACGGCAAATCCCTTTTAGCGGTTTTTCCCACAGGCGGCGGAAAATCAATAACATTCCAGCTCCCTGCACTGATGGCAGGAAAGGCGGCGCAAGCACTGACTATAGTTATTTCCCCGTTACAATCACTTATGAAAGATCAGGTTGACAACCTCAACCGTATTGGCATAAGTGAAGCCGTTACCATCAACGGACTTCTTAATCCGATTGAAAGAGCAAACGCAATAGAGCGACTATCCAACGGTTCAGCAACTTTGCTTTATATTTCGCCTGAACAGCTGCGTTCAAAAACTATCGAAAAAATTCTTGTTTCCCGAAACATCGCCCGTTTTGTTATTGATGAGGCACACTGTTTTTCCGCATGGGGACAGGATTTTCGTGTAGACTATATGTATATAGGCGATTTCATCAGACAGTTGCAGGAACTAAAACAAAATTCCTCGCCTATACCGGTATCTTGTTTCACAGCCACCGCAAAACAAAAAGTCATAAGCGATATCTGTGATTATTTCAGGCAAAAGCTGAACATTGAGCTGTCAGTATTTGCTTCAAATGCAGACCGTGAGAATCTGCACTATACTGTAATTCATCAGAACTCCGACGAAGAAAAATATAACACCCTTCGCAACCTTATTACCGAAAAGGACTGCCCCACAATAGTATATGTCTCCCGAACCAAGAGAACACATGAACTCGCTGCAAAACTTACCGCTGACGGATTTCCGGCAAGACCTTTCAACGGTAAAATGGATTCTGCCGAAAAAATAGAAAATCAGGAAGCCTTTATACAAAACGATGTCAGAATAATTGTAGCAACTTCTGCTTTCGGAATGGGCGTTGATAAAAAAGATGTCCGTCTTGTTATTCATTATGATATTTCCGACTCTCTCGAAAACTACGTTCAGGAAGCAGGCAGAGCGGGCAGAGACCCAAAACTTGACGCTGAATGTTATGTACTCTATAACGATGCCGACCTTGATAAGCATTTTATCCTCCTGAACCAGACAAAACTCAATATGAACGAAATACAGCAAATCTGGAAGGCGATCAAATCACTCACCAAAAGACGATGCAATGTTTGCTGCTCAGCTTTAGAAATCGCCAGAAAAGCCGGATGGGATGACTCTGTAAACGATATTGAAACGAGAGTACGCACCGCAGTATCTGCTCTTGAAAATGCCGGATATATCAAACGCGGGCGTAATGTTCCCCATGTTTACGCAACAGGCATACAGGCAAAAAATATGTCGGAAGCCGTATATAAAATTGACAATTCTCCACTGTTTTCAGATGAGCAGCGAAAAACTGCCAAACGCATAATCAGCTCCCTTATTTCCGGCAGGAGTATTTCAAAGGCGGGAAACGATGAAGCAGAATCAAGAATAGACTATCTTGCCGATACACTCGGAGTAGAAAAAAGTGAAGTTATATCATCAATCAATCTTATGCGTCAGGACGGACTTTTAGCTGATACAAAAGATATGTCTGCATATATCTATGCGTCAGACACTGAAAATAAGGCAAAACTTCTTCTTCGCCGTTTTTCTGCAATCGAAGAATATATTCTCGGCTGTATTTCTGAGGAAGGCGACAAATTCAACCTCAAGGAACTTAACGATCAGGCTCTGAAAAATGATATCCCACAATCAAGCATAAAAAACATACGAACTATAATCCATTACCTTAAAATCACCGGTTTTATCACTTCTGAAAGTGACGGAAACCGTTCATGTCACATTGCTGCGGCATTTCAACATGAAAAAATGCTTAATAAATTCCGAAACCGCATAGAAATCTGCTATTTCATCCTCGAAACACTTTACAGCAGAGCAAAGGAAAATAATTCACACAAAGAGGAAAGACCAGTACAATTTTCTGTCGTAGAACTTCTTAACGAATACAAATATATGATAAGCTTTGACAACGACAGAGAAAATACAACAATTCATGACATGGAAGATGCCTTGCTTTATCTCTCAAAAATCGGTGCTTTGAAGCTTGAAGGCGGTTTTCTTGTTCTGTACAACGGCATGGAAATTATGCGTCTTGTTATGGACAATAAAATACGCTACAAAGTTGATGACTATCGTTTTCTTGAAGAATTCTACAAACAAAAAATACGCCAGATACACATAGTCGGAGAATATGCAAAACTTATGGTAAAAGACCATAGGATCGCACTTGATTTCGTACATGATTATTTCAATATGGATTTCAAGAAATTCATCGCAAAATATTTCAAAGGAGACCGTGCAAAAGAAATTGACCGTAATATCACACCCGAAAAATATCATAAACTTTTCGGAGAGCTTTCCGAAACACAGTCTCAGATAATCAACGACTCCGAATCAAAATACATAGTTGTCGCAGCAGGACCCGGCAGCGGAAAAACTCGTGTTCTTGTACATAAACTTGCCTCACTTCTTTTGCTTGAAGATATAAAACATGAACAGCTTCTCATGCTTACTTTTTCCCGTGCTGCTGCAACAGAATTCAAAAAACGCCTTATAGAACTGATAGGCAATGCAGCTAATTTTGTAGAAATCAAAACTTTCCATTCGTATTGCTTCGACCTTCTTGGAAAAATAGGAAATCTTGAAAGTGCCGAAAATGTTGTTGCTGACGCTGCGAGTCTTATCGAAAACGGAGAAGTCGAACAGGGACGAATTACTAAAAGTGTTCTTGTCATTGACGAAGCACAGGATATGAATGAGAACGAATTCAGGCTAATACGTGCGCTGATCAGACAAAATGACGATATGCGCATAATCGCTGTCGGAGACGATGACCAGAATATATATGAATTTCGTGGCTCAAATTCGATATACATGCGAAAATTTGTCGATAAACTCCATGCAAAAAAATATGAAATGCTCGAAAATTACCGCAGCTGCAAAGAAATCACACAACTTGCCAATGCCTTTGCAGATTCAATCACAAACCGAATGAAATCCTCTTGTGTAAAATCCGTCAGAGAGGATACCGGTCTTGTGTCCATAATCCGTCACAAAAGCCAAAATATGTGTGCTGCAATCGTAAATCAGGTATCCGAAAACAAATCACAGGGAAATATTTGCGTTCTTACACGAACAAATAATGAAGCACTTCAAATGCAAAGTCTTTTGGAGAAAAAAGGAATCCGCTCAAGGCTTATTGAATCTACTGATCTGTTTCGTTTTTGCAATCTTATGGAAATACGTTACTTGCTCAAAGTTATAAGGGGAAGACTTTCCTCTCCTGTAATTTCAGATGAAATATGGAATTATGCAAAACAAAGACTGACCGAAAAATATCCCGAATCAGCCTGTCTTGAAAATATTTTGAACATGATGGAACAGTTTGACAAGGTATTTCCTGTCAGGTATTTTTCTGATCTTCAGGAATTTATAAATGAATCAAAATATGAAGATTTTTATATAGAAGAACAAAGCACGATCTGCATATCAACAATACATAAATCCAAAGGAAAAGAATTCGACACAGTATATATGCTGCTCAGAGATTTCAATCCCGAAACAGATGAAGAAAAACGAAATCTGTATGTCGGCATTACACGTGCGAAGAAATCTTTGTTCATCCATAGCAATACAGCTATTTTTTCCGGATATAAAATTCCCGATGTTATATTTGAGAACGACCGCAATGTATATCCCTATCCCGATGAAATATCAATTCAGATGACATACAAGGATGTTCATCTTAATTTCTTTGAAACAACAAAATATGATGTTTTCAATCTCGTCAGCGGCTGTCAGCTGGAAGTACAAGATCATTATCTTGGCATTTCTGTCGATGATCGTTTCAAACCCGTAGTACGTTTTTCCAGAAAATTCAATGATACAGTAGCCAAAATGAAAAAACACAAATATATTCCCTGTACCGCATATGTCAGATTCATTGTTGCATGGAAAAATGAAGAAGCCGCGGAAGAAATTCCCGTATTGCTTGCAAATGTTGTTTTCAGGAAGAACAAAGAAATCGAAACTTGAATTTTATTTTCACAATGCGCAATGTGCAGCTATGATCCGGCATAAATTGCACATTGCACATTGCTAATTGCTAATTATGATACAGCCGAATATACAAAAAACTTTTCATTATCTTGTAAGTGCTAAAACATACGTAGAAATACTATAATTTTATAAAAAAAGTTGACAACATATTCTCAGAATGGTATATTATATAGTATGAAAGCTGAATTATCGGATAGAGGTGCGGTATTGCGTGTAACGTGAGAAAGATTGCCAGAATCGCAAATCTCATGTGAATAGCCTTGCCGCCGAAAGGATAGTCTTTGGCAAGCTGTCCTTGGGTGTATGCCGCAGTGGTATATGACTGTCATCATACTGCTTGATGGAGTGCTGTCGTCTTTTGCCGCCGTGCGGTATTATAGCCTTGTGGTAGTATTATGCGAGCCGATATCACGGTTCGTTTTTTTTACGACTGCTTTCATAACATTATACCAAAAGGAGATTTTTTAA
>CACXGC010000035.1 GCA_902767155.1 uncultured Ruminococcus sp.
AATTGCCCTATACGTACTCAGGCTAAATATGATATTTTTGTTTATAAAATTGACTTTTCTATAATTTGAAGAAAATCCTCGGAGACACAAAGTAAATTAATTATGTCCTCATTATACCGCCTTCTCCCGATATTAGTTTGATTTCTTGGTTATACTATCGAGTTCTGATGCCTCCGGTCTTTTTTTATCCAATGTAGGTTTCTCTCTTATTGTAAACAGTTTTAACGGACTGCTCGACTTTGTTTTCTGAGTGAACATAAATTTTTTTGATCTAATTTTTTCCCTACTGTCTGTTCCCGAACTGGAAACATCGCAATCGTAAAGTACCACAACTAACTTAACTGAAATATCTTGTTTTGTTTGGTCAGTCACGCTCGTAAAAAGGGTTTACAATTTATTTATGGCTGTCACAGCAGTTCGAGCCACCTCTGCATGCATAGGTGAACCGCTAAGTCGTAAAAACTTTTATCGTCTCCTTCTTAACGAGGCATTATCAAATGTTGTATGTATTATAACTGATCTCTCCACACAAACTTCGGACACAGATATGTCCGTTTTTTCGGTGCTAACAGGTGAAAAAGATAAGGTCAAGATGAACTTTGCATTGAAAAATGGACAAAAAAAAACCGGACATAGTCGTGTCCGGTAGGAATTTTTGAGAACGCACAAATAAAAAATAATATCAACAAATAACAGCAAACTCTTGAAAAATTTACATTTATGGCATATAATAGAATAGGTAGATTGTAATTACATTCGGATTGCGAGGTGAAAGCATGGAAGAAATCATAAATGACAAGTGGATAAGCATAGATGAGGCTGCGGAGTATTTAGGAATCAAAACTGTCACTCTACGTAGTTGGATCAGAAACGGTAAAGAAGGTTTGCCTGCTCAAAAAATCGGAAAACAATGGAAATTCAAGATTTCCGAACTCGATAAGTGGGTTAAAAGCGGTAAAAGCGCCGACTAATCCATAAGAAGTTCAAAGAATATTATTAGACAAGGAGCAAGCAAAGATGGCTGTCAAGAAAACGCAATTATATGCATCGCTATGGGCGAGTTGTGACAAACTTCGTGGAGGCATGGACTCCTCAGAGTATAAGGACTATATTCTGACACTTCTTTTCATGAAATATGTTACAGATAAATTCAAAAATAAAGGAGCTTATGAAGACATAACGGTTTTCGATAAGGCACACGACAAAGAACCCGATCCTGAAAAGAGAACGGGCTGTTCCTTTGATGACTTTATTGCACTGAAGGGAAAGAAAAACATCGGCGAGGGAATGGATAAAATTATAGCCCGCCTTGCTGATGAAAATACTGACTTGAAGGGTGTTATTGATATTGCTCATTTCAATGATGAAAAGAAACTTGGAAGCGGGAAGGAAATGGTTGATAAACTGACCGACCTTATTTCTATCTTTCAGCGTCCTGAGCTGAACTTCTCCCGTAATAAGGCTGAGGGTGATGACATCATCGGTGATGCTTATGAGTATCTGATGCGAAAGTTCGCTACAGAGAGTGGAAAGAGTAAAGGTCAATTCTACACTCCAGCGGAGGTTTCAAGAATTCTTGCAAATGTGGTAGGTATCAGTAGATGTACTGATCCTAAAGCAACAGTATGTGATCCTGCCTGTGGCAGCGGCAGTCTATTAATTCGTGCCATTGATGCCGCACCGTTTCCTATTATGGGTTATGGTCAGGAAAAGGAAAGCACAACGGCAGGTCTTGCAAAAATGAATGCTGTTTTGCATCGCAGACCAGAGATTCCTATAAAGAGCGGCAATACATTTTCAAATCCGCAGTATCTTGATAAGTCTGATAATTCTACACTTGAGCGTTTTGATTACATAGTTGCCAATCCGCCCTTTTCCATGAAAAACTGGAGAGATGGCATTGCCGGAAAAGAATATGGACGCTTTGAGGGATATGGAGATACACCGCCGGAAAAGAATGGCGATTACGCATGGCTTATGCATATACTTAAAGCTTTGAAGTCCAACGGCAAGGCAGCGGTTATTCTTCCACATGGTGTCCTTTTCCGTGGGAATGCCGAGGCTACTATCCGGAAAGCAATTATCAAGAAGCATTGGATTAAGGGAATCATCAGCCTTCCTGCGAACCTTTTTTATGGTACGGGCATTGCTGCTTGTGTGCTTGTGATCGATAAGGAAGGTGCTGCAAACCGACAAGGCATCTTTATGATTGATGCCAGCCGTGGATATGTTAAGGACGGTAATAAGAACCGTCTCCGTGAGCGTGATATCTATAGGATCATCACGACCTTTAACGAGCAGATTACAACAGATCGAAAGTATGCCCGATTTGTGCCGAATGATGAGATAGAGAAGCAAAACGAGTATAACCTGAACATAACACGATATATTGATTCTACCGATCCGGAAGACATCCAGGATATCTATGCCCACATTCATGGTGGAATCCCCGCTGTTGATATTGATGGGCTCTCCAAATACTGGGATGTATTTCCATCGTTAAAGTCAGAGCTGCTGTCCGCAATCAGCGAGAAATACTACAGCCTGAATGTGGCGCACGAAAATATCCGTCAGACGATTTACAAAAACGCCGAGTTTTCCGAATACGGCGAGAGACTTGACGAGGCATTTACCGCATGGAAGGTCAAGGAATATCCAGCCCTCTCATCGCTTGATGAAGATGTATCGGCGAGAGAACTGATTGTAAGTCTTGCTGAAAGTATTCTTGCTGAATTTGAGCACCTGACATTAGTTGATAAATACGATGTTTATCAGGTTCTTCTTGCCTACTGGAACGA
>CACXGC010000036.1 GCA_902767155.1 uncultured Ruminococcus sp.
CATTTCCGACGGTAAGGGAGTTGCCAAGGATCCATACAAAGTCATAGAGTATGACTTTAAATGATGCAAACGCAAAATAAATCAAATATTGTTTTTCAAGATACAAAAAGGTCGTCCCTCTGCAACACCAGAGGGATTGCCTTTAAGTAATATCACAGATCGTCTATGGTATTACTTAAAGGCAAAAAGCATAAGCTCTTCGCCTTTTTTGTTGGTCGAGGTGACAGGATTCGAACCTGCGGCCTCTACGTCCCGAATTTAGTGTCCATAACTTTACACTATCATTGTTATATTTTTTACGTTCAGCTCATTGTTATTTTGGATTATTATCGCACATTACATTATTTGATAAACTTCAAATGATGTGATGTGCTTTTTTTATTTTACATTATAATTGATAATTGCGCATTGCATCATTTTGGTGATATTACCATTTTGATGCAATGCGCTTTTTTGTTTTTATGCAGATTCCCTTTGGTCAGTTATCTGATTTTTCAGTTTCATCAGATTCCTTATTTTTTTCGTTTGACTTTTCTTCATCCTGTTTACGCTTAAAAGTCTTTTTGATGTAATCATCAAATTTTCCAATACTATGCTTCTTTGTATTCTTTCTTAGTTCTGTATAGATTTTTAATGTCGTTTCAATATCAGCATGACCGAGAAGTTCGCTGGCTGTCATAATATCAACCCCAGCATTATAAAGCATCGTAGCATAAGTGTGACGAAGCATATGTGGATTGATCTTGTCGATAACGACAGGAAGCTTTTTGGGGGCAAATTTTGACTGGTATTCCAAATGACCATAGACACGATTAAGTTCGTTAAAATAGGATTTCCACAACTGTGTCCATGATTTCGGTGTATGTAATGCTCCGTTCTGTTTCTGATGAGTAACAAGTATGTTATCTCTTTTCTCGTAATAACTGTGAAGCAAGGGAAGAATCTCATCCGGTATATCGACATGTCTGTCTTTTCCATTTTTAGGTTTAGGCTTCACATAAAAACGATTTGACTTTGATTTCGCAACAGTCTTGGTAATATGAACAATTTTATTATCAAAGTCAATATCACTCCATTTCAAAGCCATAAGTTCCCCCCTGCGGAGTCCACAGAACATCATGAGGAGACATCCACAGTGAAGTGTATGCGGCATATCAAAGATCCACTGCTGCTCGATTTCTTTAAGTGCTCTTACCTTCTCTTTCTCAAGACTTGATGGAATTCTTAAATACTCCGCCGGATTCAAAAACTGAGTATCACAGTTATGAATAGCGTAGTTAAAGATAGACTTTGCAAGACAACAGATTTCTGTAAGATAGGATTTTGACATAGGCTTTTTTGTGTTAGGATTGTAGGTTGCTCTGCTAATCAACATCTCATCAATGTGCATTGCTTTTATCTTGCATATCGGCATATCACCGATAAATTCGTTAAGGTGAGCAAGCTGACAGTCGGTGGCAACCTTTCTGTCGTAGGCAACACCGATCGTGCTCCTTATTTTCCATTTTTCCGCCCAATCTCTGAAAGGGCTAAACTCGTTTAACATTTCTGCACATACCTCCAAAAATAAATTGTCGGCCAACTATCGTCATTATATCTCACTCGACCGCGTTTATCAATATGCGACAAAATCTTTGTAGATACTGCCATATTTTCGTGCTATTTAGATAAATTTTGCCCATGGTCAATAAAAAATTATTCTTTAATATTTTTGATAAAACTCCATTTGAAAAATAATGGAGTATATTATTGCATTACCTATTATTTTAAAAAATTAAATTCAGGAGGTCTTGATATGCAAACATCAATTACCAAAATCAGCATGAAAATTAATTCCGAGGAATCTCCCGTAAAAGCTTATGTCTCTATCGTACTTAATAACTCCGTGAAGATAAACGGAATAAAGCTTGTTTCCTCGGAAAACGGCAAGCTTATCGTTGTACTGCCTGAGAACAGCGAAAAAAAATCCAGTATGTCGTTCCCATGGATAACTATTTCAGGCAGTACATTGACAAAACTCTGGTTGAACGCTACTTCAAACTGAAGTCAGCTCTCAATAAATAATGCAAC
>CACXGC010000037.1 GCA_902767155.1 uncultured Ruminococcus sp.
AGTTGATTGAGAAGTGACTGGTTGCTGTACAACCTGCTGTTGCGATACCTGATGTGGTACGACTTGTTGCTGCGATATATGATTAGCAGAAGGCTGCACATTTACTGTCTGTGTCTGATTTGAAAAATCACCAATATTAGACTGTGTGGTCTTCGCCGGACGAGCATCGCGCGTCTGGTAACCTCCCACTCTGGAAGAGCCATCAGTACGGCTAATATCATCCAGTACCTTTTTAAAATCAGTCAGTGAAAATTGCGGCGTCCCATTCAAATAATTGATAATCTTGGCAACATAATCACAGTTCTCGGTCTGATCAGACTGAATATTAAATAGTAAGTTTTTAAAGAAAGCCCTCAAATCCACATTGTTATGAGACTGATTATAAATCGGCAAACAAATCAAAATAGTCTCACAAGTTGAAACATCTGCAAAAATGTAGTCCAAATGCAATATAACACTATTTGCATCAATCATATAATCCTCAGCCGACATTAATGCATTTACTATACCCGAAAAGACACCCACAAGTCGTTTTTTGTTGACGGCTCCCATAAACATTTGACTAACAGCTAACTTTGCTGAGACATCATATTTAATGTACTGAGTGGCATTCATTTGCGTAAACAACGTTGGTGCAAGACCCTTAATACTATTATTCGTTATCATTCCTAAACTCATTGTATCCAAATTATCATTTGGCTGTATCTTATAAACAAGATAAGTATTTGTTCCTTGATTTTCAAAATAGAAATCCATATTTGTCTCCTTAATGGTTGTACTTATATAACCTAAGTAATTTCCACATTTTGTCTTTTTTTACAAATGCTGCTCCCTTACTATTAAAATCTTTTGCATCAGCGAATTGTGGTTCCACTATAATGTTATTATCTTTATCAATAAATCCCCATGCTCCATTGACTTTAACTGCAGCAAATCCATTTGCAAAACTACGAGCTTCTTCAAATTGATAATCAATTACAACATTGCCGTCTGTATCAACATATCCCCATTTCCCTCCAGATTCAACCGCAGCATATGTTGAATCATTAAAAAGTTTAGCAGAAGAATATGTATTTGATGACACTGAATTTCCCTCGCCGTCAATCATTAAATAAGCTCCGTCCTTTTGAACAAAGATTCGATCATTTCTAATAACAATATCTTTTTCATCATTTACAACACTTTCGTATGTGGAATCTGAGATTGTGTTACCGTCAATTTTATATAATCTCCATTTTTCATCATTCATACATGCTGCTATCCCATTGCCGGCAGACGTTGTTTCGTCGAAATCACCAAATATTTTCTTTCCATCTAGGTTATAAAAACACCAAATCTTGCCATCAAATACAGGGAAAGTGTCTCCTTCAATGAATCCAATACTCTTTACATTATCTATATTACTTACTGATTTTTTCTTATTACCTAAATCATCTATAAAATAGCAATCATCTTTTATATCAATAACAGCAGCCAAATCATTCCCTGAAAATGCACTCACATTTTTAAACTTTGCATCAATTACTTGATCTCCTGTTTCATTTACATAACCCCAATATTCTCCAATTTTCACAGAGCACAATCCATTGCCATATACACCAACATCCTCATAATCACAATTAAAGAAAAACTCGTTCTCTATTGAAGAAATTGTTTCATTTAGATAATCTGATTTTATTTTCCTTTTTTGGGCTTTATCATAGGTTATCCAACATGAAACATAATCTTTTTTTTCAAGATAAGTACTCATCAAAAAATCATACCCATCTTTTTCGTAAGGATAATCTGTAACAACTGATTCCCCATAACCAATCGCCTTCTTTTCCTGTTTTGCCTTTAGATAAAACTCAGCGATCTCTAATTTTAATTCTTTTGATTCTTTTATTCCCAATGCCTCCATGTACTTCTTCTCTGCGTCTACATAGATTTCTTCTTCAGATAGACTTCTTGCTGCCAACAAACATTCGTCATATTTCGAATTTGTATCTGACCGTTGGCTAAATAGCATATATATTGATAATACAAAAAGACCCACAATAATAATAGGAACAAAAATCTTATAGTTTTTCATCAATCATCACATCCCAGTTAGACATATTGAAATAAATGTACCCGCGACTAATGCAGGACCGAACGGAATAGTATCTTTTCTCGTCTTCTTTTTTGAAATCAGTAAAACTGCGGAAACAATAAACGATATTATTAATGAAACAAAAATAGATCCCCAAATACCATCAAGTCCCTGCATTAAACCCATAATTGCAAATAGTTTAATATCACCAAAGCCAATTGAATTCTTTATAATTAATGCACAAAGCAAAGCTGCAACTACCAACGCAACACTTGCTATTACCTCTGGCAATAAAATAGTCCAAACCGAAAAACCAAATACGAATAATTCATAAATCAAAATTGCTCCTCGACAAATAAGACCAAAAACAATAAAAACATTTGGAATACGATAGGAAGTCATATCAGTATAGGCAACGGGCCACATAACTGATAATAACACAATTCTCTTTAGCGAAAACACAAACTCATTACTAGTATATACCATCGCAAAAAGAACTGATATTCCTATTGAAATGGCAATCATTGACCCTGAATAAATTACAAAAACTTTTGTAATCTTGAAACCCGTAATGTTCTTCTTACTATCTCTTAGAAGCAAAAATAAACTTACGGTCGAAATTATCACAGCTGCAACTATCAACAATAAAGAATTCATCTACACACACACTCTATCTAAAGTTTATTCGTTTTTCGATGGGCTTCCATATCCAGTAATTACCTCGACCTTTACTTTTCCACCCATTTCTCTTTCAAAATCGGCTATCGCTTGATTAATCATTGCCATATCAGAATCATCCGGAACAACCATTCTGACAACATAAGTACGCGTATTAGGATCAGAATGAACGGTTGTTTCGCTTCCGCTGTTATCCTTTACATTTATTTCTTCTCCTAATCCTGACACTTTATTATACATATTCATATAATCTGCACGTAACTGATTCTTTAATTCATCGGAGGTATCTAAAGAATCCAAGTGAACATTATGCGACACTATGGTAACAAACTCATTTTTTCCGTTTTCATTCACATATGCATCAAATCCATGCCCTCTATCTGTATAATTGAATTTTTTCTTTTCTTCAATCACAAACAACTGACCGCGTTTCAAGTCACTTGGATTATCCCATATAGTTGTTTCCTTCGAAGTAGATATTTCGGGTTTAATCAATGAAACTCCATTTCCCCACGCATTTGTTTTTGCCATTTGTCTAAACTGGAACTCAAAATTGATATTAAAAAATTGAATAACTTTAACCTTATATGTACATACAAGTTGAATCTTATTTGAGGAACCGTATGCCATTAACGCGGTATAGTTAAAATCCAATCCATCCATTCCATTTATTACATGATAGCGCTTTAGGAATGCATCTGCATCATCCTCAGCAAAGGCTTTTAAGTTTTTCTTCATTAATCCTTTTGCAATAACTTGCGCCAAATATACTTTAACTTCTTCTTTTATTTCATTGCCTGCCATTTTAGCAAAACCTATAATGAACTGCTTAGGATCGCTAGCCACTTTATCGCCATAGGTATTATACAAACTTTCAACATTGTTTGCTCCACTTTCAATAGAGCTAATCATATTATCAAATTCGCCACTTGATGCTGAGTTAGCTGCGTCAGACAAAGAATCCATCACGCCCACCACTCCATCGATTGTATCCTTAGTTACATCACGTGCATCTTCCGTACCTTCGTTGAATTTTTGCTCTAGCTTATCGGCTCCAATTTTATAATACAGATAAGAATACTGCGCCATCTCTTTGGCCGCAGAATCAAGCGCGGAACCCATTCGCGCTTGGATATAGCAAATATTTACAACATTCAGTATTGTAAAGATTGCAAATACAAATGCTGTTAATGATAGTGTTGCTTCAATTACAATTGCGCCGTTTTCCTTTTTCACAGCACTCACCTTCATTTTACTTTGCTTCAAATGGAATGTTTTCCTCTCTTGCATAATCTTCGGCATATGAACCTGCCTTGCCTTCTATCACAAAATCTTTTGATACATTTAAAAATGCCGTTTTGGATATATTACTGACCGTTTCGGGGATATATAGTTTATTCAATTTAACACAGTTGGAAAAACATATGTCCCCAATTGTTTTTAGCCCGTCATTTAATTGCACAGATTCAAGACTACTACAGTTCAAAAATGTACTTTCTGGGAGAACATCCAAATGCGCATCAATTATGACTTCTTTCAATGCTTTGTTATTCACAAATATAGTTTCCTTAAACATAGTAACAGATTCCGGAATCCTTATTCTTTCAATTCCACAATCATTTCCAAATGCATAGTTGTGAATAGCTGCTACACTCATTTCTTCAATTGTTTGTGGAACAACAACAACTCTTTCAGAACCAATGTACCCTTGAATCTCTACTTTGTTTTCGGAAATAATGTAATCAAAATCTTCCGCAGGGCAAGGCAGTTTATTCTCAAGACTCTCATCTACCACAACTTGAGAGCTTTCTTGTTTATTTATTTCTGTTTGATTCGTATCGTAAACAGAAGAACTACCTGAAGCATTTTTCGAGTCTTTCTCACATCCAAAGAACAAGATAGAAATTACAATACAAAAAAACAATAAACATATTTTTTTCATTTTATCACCTTTCCTTTTAGTATCCTCTGATTGTTTCGATATCAAATGTACACCAATCAGTTGCAGTATTAAGATTATTTTTGTAATCCACAAAATACGGTAAAGTAATCATAATTGGTTTAACTCTTATTTGCGCCTTTAACTTAAAATATACTTTAGAGTTTACTAACGAATATGAATCAGGAACACCTTTTTGATTTTTCATATTTGTTTGCATAACTTCTGCCATTCTCTGATACATATTATAAGCAACATCATTATCAGTTAATCCGAAATATACAAACAAAAACAAATAATCACTATAATGCAAACCCTTATTTCCTGCCGCATGATTTCCTGCACCTAAATTGTCTGTTGCACTATCAAAGGAATCTCCGCCAGATGGTATGGAATACCACCAATCTGCATCACTACTTTTATATAACTCAACAGGAAATCCAGCTTCCAAGCGATCTAAGTCCTGTCCAGTCTCAAAAGCAGTCAATAAGCTAATTAATACTACTTTTACTAGTGCAGCGGGAATAATTCCCTGCGTCGCACCAGAAATCGCAGCGGCGATTCCATTTATTGCGCCTGCTGTTGTATTTTTTCCTGCAGACCAAAAATTTGCAAATCCTGAAATTAAATTCAAAGGATATCTAAGTGCATATATTTTTCCATATGCAGTTTTAACATTTTCTGTGTTTGCATTATCTCCTGTTTTGCCATAGAGAATGTATTCTACTTCTGCACAATAAGCTGCGTTGTTGTTCTTATTGATCATTTTGTTAGTAAGTGTTTTATTATAAGTATCAGTCAATTTTTCACTTGCCCATTTGTTTACCCATTCTTCTTGGTTATATTCTGAAGGCACACGATCTCCATCAATTTTAAGATTCTGATTATCTGGAATCAAATTGAACTTGCCTTCATCCTGATAAGTTGCATAGCTGAACATATTCATTATATATGTTGTAACATACAAATCATCTCTTACATCACCCAATGTTGCATTATCATCCAAAAGCGGTTTAAATAACTTAACCACAGCTGAAATAGCATTACCTAATCCAGCTGCTTTATCTCCAGAATACTCTCTCAAAATAGACTTTGTATCTGTATAATGGTATCTATCTTTATTCTTGTTCTCCTTCTCCTTATCTTCAGCAGCTTTTTTTGCTTTATTTTTCCCATCTTTATGTTCATCTACCTTTTTTTCATCGGCATCCTTAAACTTTGTGTGAAAATACATAAACAATTCAGGAGTATGAACATTTCCCGACTTTGGGTCAATAAGTAAATTGTAACTGTAATCGTCCAAATGAGATACAGTTATCATATCACCTGAATTTGGAGAAAACTTGGATTCAAATTTTTCATTTGCAAGAGAAACAAGTTCCGAGTTGTTTATTGGCAAGTTATTGGTGTCAATACCACTCTTAATTTTATTCTTTGCAGTATCAAAAGTATTAATATCCCTCAGTTTTGTTCCCCCAAATTTTATGGCATCAATAGAATTCACCATTTCTCGTAACTGAGAACGAATATTTACCAGTCTCGTTTTAAGCTCTGTGACCGCTGAATCTGTAATCTTACTACTTATATCATCGATGCCTGGTTTGCTGGGATCGTTGGGATCCCCGTAAATTTCAATCCGATCTTCTTCAGCCATAGATGTATCTGTTGTATTCGCAGAACCTTTCCAATTAGTATACTTATTATGATATTCGCGCGCTAAATCCTTCAATTTGTTTAAGCTCTTAGTTTTTCCTCTGCCATCAATTGCTATATCTAATAAATCAATCGTATCATTCAGTTCATTTCTAATTGAAGTCATTTCTTGGCTTACTCTTGGAATTGCTTGTTCAAAATTCAAATTACTTCCATCAACAGTGACATAAAGATTTGATGGCATAATATTATAGATATTATTTGCAGATACTGTCTCTAGATTTGATACAATTTTAATATATGTATCGTTCCCGACATTAATAGATGGTGGATTATTAAGATATTTTCCTGTAATTGTCCTTACATTATTTATAAGCTGACTGGCATTATCTCCCCAATGAACCGTATCCACATCTTCATCCAAGAGAAGCTTGTTATCATCTATAGCTTTTTTCATTGCTGCAACAAGCGAGTATTTATTCATCATGGTATCTGCTGATGTACGCAATTTTGTCGACAAATTTCCATTTGATTTATTAACTGCGTTGTTGCATTGCACCCACCATTGAATCTCATTTACAGAACCACCCGGTAAGCTTGAAGCGTAAGAAGCCCCAGCGTTTTCAAACTCAGTTTTCTTTTGATTAAAATCTGTAATAGCATTTGATAAATCATTGCATAAGGAATCAATTCTGGCAGCATTAATATAATACTTTGTTTCACTTCCCTCTATTACTTTTTTTGAATAGACTTGATTATTCTTCTCATTATACTTTGGTAAACTGTTTCCATAACCATAATCATTGATATTGAAAACCGAACGATGATATACAGTTAAGTCATTTGTATTCAGCAAGTTTGTAATGGTTTTTTCATTAATCTCTTTATATACATCTCTATAAGCATTGATTTTAGCGGCATATGAAGTAAGAGTATCGTTAGTGAAACCCTTTTTATAATAATTCATTATAGCTCTGTATGAATAAAAAGCAGCTTCTAATAATTCTCCTTCTGCTTCGTAGTATTCCTTTTTATCTTCTACCAAATCTTCGTTTTCACTTGATTCAATAGCTTCAGTTA
>CACXGC010000038.1 GCA_902767155.1 uncultured Ruminococcus sp.
CAGCGTCGTTAGTTACATTCAAGACCCGAACCGCTGATATCTTCTCTTGTTTTTGGCTTTCCTTGCGGGCTGTCGTGCGACGGCTTTGTTATAATACCATATCCATCTCCTTTTGTCAACACCTTTTTCCAACTTTTTTTGTAGTTTTACAAATTGTATTTTTTCTTATACTAAAAAATATTTCTTAGAGTCAAAATACTACATATAGTATTATTTATAGATATCTATCTACTTCTACAAAGTATCTGCCCTTTTTACTTATTCCGGAAATACCCGAAATGCATACCTTTCCTTTTCCTCGCATCGCTATCTTATCACCGGCTTTTATTTCTTTACTGTTACTACAGCAAATAAACCAGTTCACAGTAACTAAACCTTTTTCAATTATCTCAGCCGCTTTTGTACGTGATAAGCCAAAACACTCCCCGCATAAACTGTCCAAACGCATAGAACTTACATTAATTGTCAGCCTTTCAGTTTTGGGCTGCGGAATTTTCTCGGGCTTAATTCGCCTGATAGCAATTCTATACCTGCTTATCTTCATAAGATTCATTTCTACAAAATCAGCTACTGAACTATGGCAAAAAAAGAATGAAACTCTTCCTTGTACCATAATATCCCCTATCATTTCACGTTTTATTCCCAATCCCATCAGCGACCCTAATACATCTCTGTGTGATATTTCTGCATCAGGAGCTGTTATTTCAGCCTCGAACAATACAACCGGCAATCCGTCATCAGCTGCATATTCGTTTGTTTTTATACGTGCCACACGTCTTTCTGCATCCGTATATCCTCCATCAAATGACAAAATACCATAAAATTCATCTTCATTGGACAACAATGTCTGCTCTGCCGGATTCAGAAAATGTGAATACAAAACAGTATACGTTTTTTCCGCACGGTTTACAAGATCTTCTGTCTTTCTCAGAAGAATTTTTTCTTTATCATTACTGTATTCCATTGCTCTCCCTTTCTATAATGCCATCATTGAATGATACATTCATACCTTCATTTATCATCTTTTCATAAAGAATTCTATCCGGCACTGTAACACTTATTCTATTACCGTCACTGCTTTCAAGAATAACCTCACACATCGGCTCTTGTCCTTCAGGTAAACCCTCACAGCCAAAATCAGGCTCTATTATTTCAATAACTTTATATGTCATTCTGACCACCTTTTCTGATATAAATAATATGTGCTTATGCCGTCTCCATACGGGAATTTACATTCGTCAACCAGTTTGTAATTTGGAGACGACAAATTTTCGTCTTTCGTTACAACAAAATCTACAAGGGCATTTTCTACAGTATCATTCTGCTCCTTATACATAGGCTCATATGGTATATTCAATTCACAGAAAAATCTACAGTCTGGAGTTATATCACAAACAGTATAAAATCCTCCGTCCAGAAAACCATAATTCAACAAGCTTGCATTTTCTTTCTGAGAAATTATTTTTGCAAAACGGTACTGCGGATAATCCTCCGTTTCAAACCTCATAAGCGATAAATTTCTGCTTGTTAAAAGAATCAGTACAGATGAAATTATACTAACCGCTGCAAATGATTTTCTGCCAAAATTTCTTTTTTTAACCAAACTTTTTATTCCTACAATTCCCAAAGCACAGAATGAATTCATGATAAATGAGTAATAAGCGTAATATCTTCCGCCAAGATAAACAAAAAACAGCGTTGAGCATAGAGTTCCTATAAAGAAAATTCTAATATACTTATCGGTATATTTTACAATGTATATCAAAGCAAAAATGCTCATCAAAAAGCCGGTAGGATTATTTATTGCAAAAGACCCTGCACCGATAACAACATTTATTACCTGTTTCAGAACAGGAATATTTATAGTTTCGGTTTTGTATAAAAACAAGTTATCGTGAAAATACACTGTGACCAGATCTATAAAAGCGTTGTAATAAATGAAATATACAATCAGTGGTATCAGGATAAGCAAAAAACCTTTCATAACATTCAAGACGCAATTCAGTAGTTCTTTCGCCTGCTTTTTTTCATGATACCACATCAAAAACACAACAATGAAACCAATATAGAACCCCATCATTGTATACTTTACAAATAACACAAAAGCCATTGAAAAGCCTGTCACAATGCACTCAAAGCTGCTAAGAATACGATTATCTTTTATTGCACAAATACCGGTATAAATGCAGTAAGCCAAAAACGGAAGACAAAATTCCTCTGCGCTGTCTCCCCCGACAAATGAAGCAGAACTATATGTCAAAGCTGCAATGAGCGGCATACAATAAATAACTTTATGGCTTGCAAAAAAACGAAGCATTTTGTAAGAAAACAAAAGGAAGAAAAATGCAGCGATTATTTCAAGCAACCATATTCCTATAAAAGATGTATGTGAAATAGCATACGCTGCTGTATGAATGAAATACAAAACAGGTCCTTTTTGCTCATATATATCCTTGTACATAATCTTGCCGTTAGCAACAGCTTTTCCGACAGTAAAAAAACAATTTGGGTCATCCCAGTTATTGAGCGGATAAAGCGGAGAGCATTTCGAGCATATTGTAATAGCTAACACCGCTGTAAGAAAAAGAACCAGTTTAAAAACATTCGCTTTAATAAACTTTTTTGTCTTACTCATTAACATCACCATCAAGATTATAGCAGATTTTGCCGTAAAATGTAAATAGACTACAAATGTATACACAATTTTTCTGTTACTTAGATAAAAAATATTGATTTCCTCAAAAATTGGTGATATAATTGTCAAAAGATGGTGTATCGAGCATATCAAAGAAAGGGTGTCAATTATGGAACAGAATACAAACCCACAAGAGATTGAAGTTCTTGGCAGTGAGTCCGATTCTGATACAGTTCAGACAAAACAGGATGAGGGCTTTGACTTTTCGATCTTTAACAAGTTAGCTTCCGAGATTTCAGAATCTGATGTAGATGTAAAAGATGTTGAACGTGTTTATAATGCATTGAACGAAAACAGCGACAAAGAAGAAGAACTTGATAATTTTCTTTCATCAATAGATAAAGAAGGCGATGGAAGTAAAGAATCCGGCGCAGTTAAAAAAGTGATAAAATTCTGGCTTGAGGACGATAGTTTTCGCCATTGTATAGAATTATCATTTTCACAAATGACAGGTATATCTTTCGGAGAATTTATCAAAAAGTGTCTTACTATCGTTGAATAAGAGTTTTACATACCTCCATAATAAAAAGCTGTAAAAACGGTTTTTCGCCGCTTTACAGCTTTTTGTCATATAAGAAAAATATTGTCGTAATTGACAACAACATCATTAAGTGGTAAAATATCTTGCGAAATAAAAAGTAAAGAAGGATGCTATTTGGAATTTGATGTGATTAACATTTTGTACTACTGTGCAGTTATTCTGCTGTTTACAAAATTACTCGGAATTGCTACACGAAAAATAGGTCTCCCTCAGGTTGTCGGTATGATACTTGCCGGCTTACTGATTGGTCCTGCAATTTTCGGACAGTTTGATCTTGGTGCTTTCAAAGGGCTTGTAGCACCAAATCCTGTTGAAATGGAGGTGCTGAAAAGTTTTTCCCAGATAGGTGTGGTTTTCATACTTTTCTCAAGCGGACTGGAAACTGATTTTAACGATCTTAAGAAAAGCGGTGCTGCTGCTACAGCAATTGCAATTGCCGGCGTACTTGTTCCCGTTGCACTCGGAACAGGTGTTTCGTTGCTGTTCATGGGGGGAGATTTCAGCAATGAAAAACTTATGAATGCCCTTTTTATAGGAATGATACTTTCTGCTACGAGCGTAGGAATCACAGTCGAAACTTTGAAAGAACTCGGCAAACTGAATACAAGGGTTGGTACAACTATTTTGAGTGCCGCAATTATTGATGATGTACTTGGTATAATTTTGCTCAGCATTGTAACAAGTCTTGGCGGCGGCGGAAATATCGCAACAACATTGCTTAAAGCCGGCGGCTTTTTTGTATTTACTATTGGCATAGGCATTATTCTTAGAATATTGTTCAAACATCTCAGTCAAAAATATCCACATAAACGCCGTACAGGTATTTTTGCTCTTGCAATGTGCTTTTTCTTTTCATTCTGTGCTGAAAGATTTTTCGGTATTGCTGCAATCACCGGTGCTTATATGGCTGGACTCATGCTCAGCGGTCTGAATGACACATCTTTTGTAGACAGAAAAGTAGTTATAAGCGGATATATGATTTTTACGCCGATGTTCTTTGCATATATCGGCATAAGTGCAGATTTCAGCAATTTCAAAAGTTCCGAACTTATTTTCGCTTTGGTATTCGTTGCTGTTGGCATTATCGGAAAAATTGCAGGCTGCGGTATCATTGCAAAGCCTTTCAAATACAAGAATCGTGAAGCTCTGACCATAGGCTGTGGAATGATTGCCAGAGGTGAAGTTGCTCTTGCGATTTATGCTACCGGACAAAGCCTTATCTATTACGAAGGAAAAACATTAGCAGGCATTGATCCTCTTGTTCCTACTATTCTGCTCATTGTTATGACCTCAATACTTTGTCCTATATTCCTGAAACTTGTATTCAAGAATCAGACTCATGAAACAGTAGAAATCAGCGGCGACAAAACTACGATACATACAGAAGCAATAGAAAATCCGTCAGAAAAATAAAGAAACAACTGCGTACCGTAATTAAGCAAAGTTCGGTACGCAGTTTTAATTTAATCCTCGTATTCTGTAATTTTAGGTGCAGGAGGGCAAGTGTCAAATACTTCAACAACACGGTCTCTCATCCAAAGAAATGAATTCACACGCACAGAAAAACCATAACCGTTATCCATACGCCACTGATAGCTTGGAGCTTGCGGAATACCGTATATTGACAGTAATGACATTATAACACCGCCATGAGTAACCACTGTCGCCTCTGTTATCTTTTCTGCCGACATAGTTTCGACAAGACGCTCAAAACCTCTGCATATTCTTGATGCGAAATCCTTGCCGCTTTCCCCCCCCGGAGGCGGTGTCTGATCCGAATTTTTCAGCCATTCTCCAAAGCGTGGATCTCCTGAAAGTTCAACTGCTCCTTTGCCTTCCCATTCACCGAAATTACACTCTGAAAACGAATGAAGCTGATTGATTTCCATTTCCGGAAAGAGCAACTCACACGTTTCAATACATCTGATCAGCGGACTGCTGTACAGTTTCTGCGGATACGGATAACCTACTGTTTCACGAATATTAACAAGATCTTCTCTGCCCTTTTTGGACAAGTGTACATCACTTGAACCTATATATTTTCCCTTTAGTGTTTCCTCAATAGCACCATGTCTGATTAAGTGAATAACATATGACTGCATAAAAAAACTCTCCTAAAAAAAATAAAAAAATAACTTTACAAATTGTTTTAAATGGGTTATAATTTACTTGCTGTTTACACTGCGAAATTTGTCATTCCAGTCAAACAGTATATTTTTTCCTATGATTAAAAATCGTCAGCTACTTGCACGATGTATATATCATAATATTT
This sequence comes from uncultured Ruminococcus sp., assembly GCA_902767155.1. Taxonomy (GTDB): domain Bacteria; phylum Bacillota; class Clostridia; order Oscillospirales; family Acutalibacteraceae; genus UBA1213. Next base: position 5,509 of record CACXGC010000038.1, read on the forward strand.
TATCTTTCTAAAGTCAAGAGGTGGACTATGAATAGTGAATTTCCAAGGATTATTACCCTGCTGAGAAAAGAAAGGGGTTTAAGCCAGAAACAAGCCGCTTTGGAACTTGGCGTATCTCAGGCACTGCTTTCTCATTATGAAAAGGGCATAAGAGAATGTGGTCTTGATTTTGTAATACATATTGCAGATTACTATAACGTCTCTTGTGACTATCTTTTAGGACGAACTCCTGACAGAGCAGGTGCTACACTTAAACTTGACGATATTCCGGATGCGGCAAATAACAAAAATGAAAATGAAAACAAAACCAACACACTGATCGCGCTTAACAGAAAACTGCTGCTTAATTCCATAAACATCATGTACGAAATGCTTTCACAAACCGGAAATAAGGGCTTGACCACAGAAGTTTCATCCTATCTCATGGTTTCTGTTTACAAGATGTTGCGAACAGTGTATTCAACAAATCCAAAAAATCCTCAGGCTATGTTTTCTGTTATGCCCGAACTATACAGCGGACTTTCTTCTGCACTTCAAAGTATTATAGAGACAAATGCAAAACAGCTTGCCGACGGCAAACTATCTGACGGATTTCAGGGCATAGACTCACATTCTTTGCCAATGCTTTCCCCTGATATTATTTCAAGGCAATTTCCCGATTCAGCGCCATCACTTTACAACCTGATACAAAAAACCGAAGATAAACTCAAAAAGCTTAATTAGAGGGCATTGGAACTATAAAAAAGTTTCAATGCCCGTTTAGGTTAAAAAAGCAGCAAATCCGTTTTGTGGATCTGCCGCTTTTCTTTTATAATTAACTATTTTCAGCACCGGTCGAAACATTGATACTGATCTTTGCGCCATACGGAGCAACATCACCGGCGTTATAGTTCTCATATCCTATAACTTTTCCTGCCTCAACTGTATCGCTTGCCGAATAATTTCCGGGAGATGCTATAAATCCCTGTTCATTCAGAGCCTTTACAGCTGTTTCAAGAGACTGTCCTGCAATAACCGGAAGCTGTCTGTTAGACGAACCTTTGCTAATCTTTACAACTATCGTTACTTTCTTATCAGCCTTGACATTAGGTTCCGGAGTCTGCTCTGCGATAATACCTTCTGCATACTTTTCGCTGAACATTTCTTCATTAGCCTTTATTACCATGTAATCAGAATCTGCTGTCTGCTTTGCTACGATATCAGCATAGCTCATACCGACAAGATCCGGAATATACAATGCATTCGGATCAATACTTTCCTCAGACGAAACCTCCTCTGATTCTTCTGTAGGAGTATTTATGAAGAAACTGAAACTGCTTTCCGGATGTGCCTGAATCCAACGTATTCCGAATATAACAAGAATGAGTATGCAAGTCAAAACTGACAATATGCCCCATGCATAACCCGGAACACCTTTTTTTACAGGTGCATATCTGTACCTTGCTGCCTGACTTTGCATTGCGCTGTGATTTGCTTCTGCACGTATTGCCTTAACAGTAGGTGCAGCAGAAAGCTGACTTCTCATTTCTTCAAATGTCTGTATACGTTTATCTGCAGAAACCTGCAAACCGCCTGCAATAGCTGTTACAACGTGTGAAGGAAGTTTCTTGAATACTGCTGTCGGGATAGGAAGTTTTCCTTCCGGTTTTCTGTTACAGCTGTTTTCCGGAAGTCTGCCTGTAAGCGCATAAAAAAGTGTGGCAGTAAATCCGTAAATATCGGTAGCCTGTGTCAGTTGAGAATTTTCCGTATACTGTTCAACAGCAGCACAGCCGTCCATAAGTTCAGCATCGAATCCTGCACCTGTACTGCGGATATCTTCGATTGCAAAACCGGACAATCTCAGCTTTCCGGCTGTTGTAACAGTAATATTCTCAGGCGAAACGCCATAATGACCTATACCGGCAGCATGAAGAGCAGAAAGCGCCGTTACAAGCGGCATGAAAAGCTGACGAGCCGTATTCCAGTCAACGCTGCCGCCTCTCCTCTTGATAAACTCTGTAAACGGGATAGAGTCATAATATTCTTCAACCGTATACGAAACACCATTTTCAGTAAAAATATCATACACTGGTGCTACAGCTGAAAGTTCACGCAAAGAAGCTATTGTTCTGTAATAGCTGAGAAACTTATCATTCAGCAGCTTATACTGACCCTCACGACCCTCACGTATAACAACATTGGTTTTGCCTTTTGCTCTGCCGCAAATACCGGCCGGCATAAATTCATGTATAATAACCGGAGAATGCATAGTTTCACTATAGCCGATATATCTCGCACCTTCAGCATTATTTGTTATTTTTCTTCCAACGAGATACTTATCCTGCTGAAGCTTTACACCTAACGGGAGAAACGGTGCCGGCTGATCTGTTGAACGGTCAAATCCGCAATACGGGCAAATCTGTTCTCCTGTTGTTTCTTTCATACAGCCAAGACAAAGCTGTGTCATAATATTAACCCACCTTCTTGTACAATTTAAAACCATCAATGCGGCACTCATAACACATTGATACACAATCTGCACTTTCCCGACAAAAAACGTACAGAAACCACTCAAAGCATTATAGCACATACAATACACAAATTGCAAGTTTTTACAATTGAATGTTTCCGTGAATTACAAAATTGTAAATATAAACGGAAATTCTGACCTATTTTTTATACAAAATATGGATTTTATATTATCATTTGTTAAATCAAAACAAATTATCCATAATTCATTTGACATATTCACCCATAATTGTTAGAATAATAAGCGCCCAATAAATGGACATCATATTGATATTTCATCAAAAAGGAGTTTTTTTCATGATCTACATAACAGAAAATACTGACAAACTCGGAGATGAATTTCTTTTTTCTGCAATGAATGGTCTGAGCCTGCAGCGTATGCAAAAAACAGATTCACTCAGAATCTTTTCCGATAAAATAAATAGTGTCGTAGTTTATCTTATGCTCAGATACGCACTGAAAAAAGAATATGACATTAATGAGAAACCTGAATTTATTTTCGGCAAAAATCAGAAACCATATCTAAAAGACTATCCGCAAATATTTTTCAATCTAAGCCATTGCCGAAACGCCTGTACCTGTATAGTATCAGACAAGGAAACTGCTGCCGACATTTCCGATTTCAGAACAATATCACATAACACAGCAAAATATTTTTGCAGTCAGAAAGAACTTACACAGGCCTGTAATTCCGAAGACAGAAACGAATTTCTCGTTAAGCTTTGGACAAAAAAAGAATGTTTATCAAAGCTTGATGGTTCGGGATTATATCTTGACTATAAAAAAATCTGTTCGGAAGATTACTCAAATCTTCTTTTGGTAAGCAACGAGCGATATTTTGCTGCATATTATTCCGAAAAAAATACGCCTGTCGTTAATTTAACAAGTGATGAACTCCTGAACTTATGAAAAAAACGCCCTCAGAACGGGCGCTTTTTCTTAGTTTTGATTTTCTGCTGTAGTTTGAAGATATTCTGCTACTCCATCATTATAACTTTCGCCGATTACAAGATCGGCAATTTTTTTTACCTCTTCAACCGCATCACCCACAGCAATACCAACATCAGCCGCTTTCAGCATATCAATATCATTCAGATTGTCACCAAAAGCTACTACTCTGTCAGCACCTGTCATTTCTTTTATTTTCAACATTCCTGCTGCTTTGGTAGCATCACTGCTAAAAACTTCAAGAAAATACAAATCCGAATAGTTATCGCTGTAAAGTGTTGATCTTACACCGGCTTTGGCAGATATTTCATTATGTATCGGCAAAAGCTTTTCAAAGCTGTCAACCATAGTAAAGTAAATCACCTTGTCATCGTTTTCTATAACAATCCTGTCTTTTTGAGCAAAGCTCTTATAATCCTTATCACGCCTTGCCTCGAAAAAATTTCTTTCCACATCATTTGAAAGTCTTTCAAATTCAACATGGATACCGTACTGTACATCTGCTTTATAGACAAATGACATACGGTCATGTTTTCTTAGAATCTTCATTACACGTCTTGCCGCATCCGGAGATATTGGAGTACAGCCTGTATATTGTCCTTTGGAAAAGTCATAAAGCAATACTCCGTTTAACTGAACACATGGAAGATCAAGCGGTAATTTCTTCATTATATCCAGCGAACTGAGACTTCTTGCCGTTGCTATTGTAAACAACATTCCCTTTTTGATAAGACTTCCAATAATAGAGGCACTTCTATCAGTGAGTAATGCCTGTTTATTCAGTAATGTCCCGTCAAGGTCAGAAATATATAGTGTCTTCATTTTTCACTCCTCCTCGTGCAGATAGTAAGTAACTTCGGAAAATTCTATTTTTTTATGATCCGGAGAAGTACCCGATGCAAAATTACCGCTTTTTTCACTACCGTTCTGATAGTATATTACTCCGTGACCGCAGGCACGACCATTTACAAATCTTCCTGTGTAGCGGTGGTCGCTGTAAAGCATTGTTCCTTTACCGTCAGGAATGTTGTCTTTCAACTGTCCCGTATAAAGACCTTTTCCTATTCTTTCTTCTATGGAATATGCCGGGAGAAAACGATAATTTTCGTATGGTGTATCGGAAAGTTCTTTACACTCAGGCAACGGCTCCGGTTTATTGTAAAATACCTGCATTGGTTTGTCAGGCTCACCATTTTTGAATATACCTTCAAATTCTTTTTCGCAGTCTGCACTGTATAAACAACCCATACCGCTGCGAACACCATCCTGTGCATTTCCGAAATAAATAATGCAGCCGTCGGCAGAATATTCACACATATATATTACCTTGTTTTCAGCATAAATACAAACTTTTTTGATTTTGCCTTCCGATATCTCATTTATTCTTCCGTGTCGTTTGCCGTTAACAAAACATCCAACATACTTCGGAACTCCACACCTATACAATATTCCGCAGCCTTCATATCTGTTATCTTTCCACATACCATAGTATACCATATCATTATCCGCATACTGTACACCTAATCCGTTTCTCTTGCCATATTTGAAACTTCCGCTGTAAGCCAAAACTCCATCCCTGTAAAGCTTTCCGCTTCCATGATACAATGAATTTCTGAAACTTCCGTCATATACTTTTTCGCCGTTTTTATACTCTATTCCCTTTCCACTGCGCTCCATACCTGACCACTCACCGCAGTAAATAAGATCATTATTTTTGTCATACTCGTTAAATATACCTGTAGGCTCCCCGTCTACGAAACGACCTTCAACATAACTTCCATCCTCAGCAAAAAGTCTTCCTGTTCCGTCATAAACATTTTCTTCAAAACTGCCAAGATATATCATTCTGCCCATATTATCAGTAAGACTGCATTTTCCGTAAGCTTTTCCATCACGGAATGTTCCTTTGAGAACACAGCCATCTTCCATGTAAAGTGTTCCCTCTCCGTCATAAAGATTGTTTTTCCATTCGCCTTTGTACTCGACTGTTCCGTCTGAATTGTAACTTGTACCGTTTCCGTTTCTCATCTCATGCGTATAGCCGCCTACATATCTCATATTACCGTCACTGTCAAATTGTGTACCTCTTCCAAGATATTCGCCGTCTTTATACTGTCCTACGAATAACGTACCTTTTTCTGCCGAATATGTTACTCCTGTACCGCTTCTTCTGCCATCGCTTGTTTTGCCAAGATATATAAGATTTCCGTCTTTATCAAAACTTGCTCCAAGACCTACAGAAGTATTTTTATGCCAGCGACCAATAAAAGCACTTCCATCATCAGGCGAAAATGCTATTCCAAGACCCTCTCGTTTATTCTGTTCCCATGAACCGGCATAACAGATTTTTCCTGACTTGTAGTAATAAACGCCGAAACCGTCACGCTCATCATTCTTATAGCCGCCCTCATATGCTGTTTTGCCGTCCGACATTACAGTTCTTCCGATACCGTCACGCTTATCATACAATATGTCTCCAAAATAAAAATAATGCCTTCCTCCCGATTCTATCATAAGTTTATCCTTATTTTCATACGGGCAATCTCCGACAAAAGCACAAATTTTCTTCTCAGTATCATCTGCTTCTGACAAACTGATATTTTCATCAAAGCTCTCACTTTTCTTTTCAGAAACTTCTTCATATACTCCCAAATCAATTTTCTGTTCTTCGCCTGTATTGTCTTTTTCGTGAGCAGCTTTTATTTCTTTGGTCTTATTATCCTGCGTCTGATCTGATACAGATATTTCGTTAATCTTGTAAAATTCAGCCTCTTTCAAAAGTTTTTCAAGTATGCGATGTCTTTCGGCTGTTTCTTCTTCATTGCAGAAATAGAAATTTCCGCTGCTTGTACAACAAAATATCTGTGGTTCTCCTGCAATTATATTCAACTGTTCGATAATCTGTTTATCAATCGGACACTCAAACGGGTAAAGGGTATCCTCTGTACCATTCCTTTTACGTATAAGAATGTTTCTTATTCCATCGTTAGACGGTGTTATGGTACAAACCGGATTTTTACGGTCCTTACCGTCATAAAATTCGACGCTTACAATTTTATGCGAAAGATCATAATATGTACATTTATACAGCTGATTATCATGATTCAGGGATTCTACCATATAATAACCCTGAACAAGCGGAACTGTCCTTTCACATATCTGTGTATCGACAAGTTTTCTCCATTTCAAAATTTTCCCTGATTCAATTGTATAGGAACAGCGTATCATTTCTCCGGATATGTTGCTGTTTATACGGTTTTTCTGGCGTTTTTTTCCTGCTTCAAAATATTTTCTTCTGACGCTGCACAACATATCCGAGCCGTCCTGTAATTCCAGTTCTGTATTATAGATACTGTAATAAATCAGTTCTTTATCCACCTTTTTAACAAATTGATAATCCATATCCATTTCCTTTCATAATGCAGATTTTGATTTTGTTCCGCACTATCATATATGATACAATAAATACATATTTAATGCAAGGATACGAGCGTGAAAGTTTAGCATTAAATAAAAAAACAACCGCCGCATTTTCAGATACTGTCCGAAAATAAACGGCGGTCATTATAATTTTTATTTAGCGTATATCATTTCCCAATATTTACCGCAGACATTTGCTCCACACTTGTCAACGCTCGGATTGAGGATATTTTCTCTATGACCTTCTTTAGATTTCATCCAATACTTTACAACCAACTCCGGAATAACATACGCCCTTGAAGTGTTTTCAAACTGCTTCTGAATATCGTATAACGAGTAATCATCCAATACTGTATCCCAATTTCTTCCATCAGGTCGCACATGACCGTTATACTGTTTAAGTTCTTCTGCACGAACGCCGGCAACGAATACAAGTCGTTCATCAATCTCAAGTTTTTTGAGATTTGCCTTTTGGCGTTCTTCATTAACAAGATCTACAATTTTGTATATCTTATCGGAGATCACCGGTTTTACACTAAATGTTGAAGTGAAATTAACATTATTGCGTTTTGTATAAACAAGGACTATATATTCCTCGTTATATCTCGGACGGAAACTTACTGTACGATTTGCCTTATAATCCTGTAACTTTGTCCAGACATTGCCGGAAACCTTCTTGTAGTAAAATGCGTAAGATGAACCGCTTCCCTTGTCTTCTGCTGTTATATCGGTAGAAAAGCCGTAATCTACTGTAAAGTTTCCCTTATTAAGTCCGCTGTAGCTTTTTGTTGTGATTGCAGTCACCTTTTTTGTTGAAGAAATGACCTTACCATCGGAATCTTTTACAGAAACACGTATCGTATAATTTCCTCCGCTCGGAAATTTCATTTCTGCTGTTGTCTTATCGCTGTAACCCTGTATTTGTCTCCAGCTTCCTGTATTGAGCTGATAGTAAAATGCATACTGATACGGAAGATAACCGCCGTCGCATTTCACTGTAAGCTTAGTTTTTGCGCCTACATCAACAAGATCACTTGTACCGATATCCATTAACAAAGTAGGATTTCCAAGTGGCTTTCCTGTATTTTTACGTGAAACTATCGTAAGATATTTTACAGCCTCTTTTCCGGTCTGATCTTTTACCTTAGTACGTATCTTATAAGTTCCTGTTTTATTGAGAACAACATTTTTTACTGCACTTCTTGAATAGCTGGAAATCGTTGTCCATGTACTGCCGTTATCAAAAGAATACGCATAAGAATACTCATATGGCATAACACCGCCTGTTGCCTTTCCCATAATGCTGACCGATTTATTCACATCAACTTTTGAAGAGGACATTGTAGAAATATTTGACAGAACCCTGCCGGTATTACTTTTGACGGTTATATTAAAACTTTTTGTTTTCACATTTCCGTCAGCATCTTTTACAAGAGCCTCTATATTATAATAGCCTGCCGGAAGCTTCTTGCTGAATGTTGCATTTGAAGAATAAGCCTGTACCAAAGTTCTTTTTCCTTCAAAAGCAGTTTGATAGAACGAATACTTGTAAGGTGTATTTCCTCCACTTGCCTTTCCTGTCACTGTTGTATATTCTCCGGTATTGAAAACTGTTTTGTTGATAGTGGAATTATTTGCAAGTGGGGTATACTTAGGAAGAACGCTGAATTGTCTCTGTGAATATGTCTGAGCATTATTCTTATCTTTTATATAAGCCCTTATTGTATAAGTTCCTGCCGAATTGAACGGAACTATGATCTTACTATTGGAAGCAAAATTTTGTTTTGTTATCCAGCTTCCGTTTCCCACTCTGTACATCAGCTTATATTGATATGGTTTTGTACCTCCTGCCCCAGATAATGTTACTGTAGCACTGTTACCAACACGATTATCTGAATATCTGTATGAGATACCGATCTGAAGTGATGCTGCATCAGCCTTCAAATATGTTGACGGAATAACAATGGAGTTAAACACCAACAACAACGCCAATACAAACGCCAGTCCCTTACTTATTCTCACTATTTTCTTCATAAATCATCACTCCTTACTTTCCCAATATACCTCCCCCATTATAAATATTATACCATAATAGAAAAAATTTGCAACACTTTATGCATATTTTCCACTTTTTAGACAAAATCATAAAAAAAGATTATAAATTTAAGCCAAAACCGAATACAGACTGTATTTTTTTCGTCGAATATGATATAATGGAAGAGATGTATGTTCAATTTTCACAATATGGAGGCTCCCGACATGGATTTTGATGCTTTTACCGCCGGAGTAGAACCGGGCGGACTCAGAAATACAAAGGACATCGGTATACTTATATGTTATATGCTTGATTACATAAAGCAGCCTTTTCGACACGATGATCTTGTTGACATAATTCAGGAAAACGGAATTGCAAATTACTTTGAAGTAACATCTACTTTATCCGAACTTATAAATCTTGGCAATGTGGTTTATACAGACGAAAACGAGAATATGATCGAGATCACAAAAAACGGAAAATTAGTTTCAAGACAACTTAGCTCCGAGCTGTCAGTATATATTCGCAACAAAGCGGTTTCTGCTGTTCTCAAACTAATGGAACAAAGACGCATAGAGCGTGAAAATCCTGTAACCATAGAAAAAGTTGAAGGCGGCGGCTATAACGTCACTATAGGTATTACTGACGGAATGCGTGATCTTATGTCCCTTACGCTTTTTGTACCAAGCCGTAACGAGGCAAATATGGTCAAAAAAAGATTTCACCAATGTCCCGAAAAAATATATTCGCTGGTTCTTGCTTCGGCAATCGGTGAAAAAGACCTGCTTAGTGAAGCATTAAAGGAGATTTTTTAAGCAGCCAAAAATATTGACATTAGTGATTAAATGTGTAAAATATCCTCATAGAGAGGAGAAATGACGAAATTGCTAAAAAGTTATAAAACTGAAATCTTCCCTACAACAGAACAGAAGAACAA
>CACXGC010000039.1 GCA_902767155.1 uncultured Ruminococcus sp.
AGATTTATTATCGAAAATGGACACGGTGAACAAGGAATGGAACATAAAAGTTGATTTTATAACTTTTTATAAGTTTTCAGTAACGGACTGTTATGTTTTTTAAAATGCTGAAAAGCGACCTGAAACGAAAAAAAGGACTTAGTGTAGTTCTGTTTTTGTTTATAACGGTTGCGTCCGTACTTGTCTTTGTCGGAGCAGTGCAAATCTATCAATTCATTACGAGCGGGGAACGTAATGATAAAGCCTGTAAGAGTTCCGACGTGCTTGTTTATTGTCCTGTAGAGGGAAGTATTAACGATGTCTATCTCGAAAAAACTGAAAAGATACTTAATGAAAACAAGCATATCAAAGAACGCTACAAAACTAATATGCTCGAAGTCGATGTCAGCGAAATAGATTTTAATTTTGTAGACGAATCGAAAATAGATTCGATGAAGTATTCGTATCATTACCTTACAACTGTTCCGAGAGAAAAGGATCTTTTGTATACTATTGACGATAAACCGTTCAGTGTAGAAAATGGTACGGTATGGGTATCGGAAAAAATGCGTTCAGTCGTCGGCGCACAAGTCGGCGATGTTCTGAAAATAACAACAAATATGGGAAATGTCTACGGTTTGAAAATAGCCGGCTTTTATAAGCAGCCATATCAGGGCTATAACAAATTGTATATCATATCGGAAGGCGATTATGAACTTCTTTCAGGTGAAATATTTCATTCCACAAATATGTACGGTCTGAAATTTGACCAGTTTACACTTCCGACATATATGGAACTTGCAGATAAGCTTTCAAGCGAAACTATGTCACATACAGCACTTCAGAATGCTGAAAGCAGTGATGAATACATACTTTCATACATCTTGTCAATATTTATTGCGCTTGTGGGCGTTTTCCTCATAATAATTGTCATAATGACGATACGCTTTACCATGATAGCAGCGTTGAAAGAAGAGGAAAGAGAAATAGGTATGCTCCGTGCAATAGGTGCGGATTCTCTCAGATTCCGCTGGGTATTCGCCGCAAAATACAATTTCTTTGCATTAATAGGCGGTGCTATAGGAATAACAGTCGGAATACCTCTTTCAAAAATGGTTCTTTCAACTTTCGGTCCGGGTAATATAATGCCGTCTGATGGGGAAATCCTCGTAATAGGAATATGCTCTGTTTTGTTCATTGTTGCTCTTATAATAGGATTCTCACTCCTCGTTATGAGACATATAAACAAAATATCTGTAGTAAATGCAATACGTGGAGAAAACAGTGCTGAACGATTCGGCAAAGGAAAAGGTCTTCTTCTGCATAGGAGAAAAGTAATGGCTCCGTCATTTTATCTTGCGGCTGCGGATTTGTTGAAGCGTTTCAAAAGATACGTGTTCCTTTTGATAGCGTATACGCTTGGAGCTCTCATAATACTTTTTGTTTTCAATATAAAGAACACGGTCATAAATCCTGATTTTCTGAAATACAGTCTTACATATCAGGCAGATTTTGCTATACAGCTCAGTAATGAACAGTTCAAAAAATATTTGGACGTATTGGCAAATGACAATAGTGCAGAACTTTGGGATATAATAAATCAGGAAATAAAAGATGCGGGTATTCCGGCTCATATTGATGCTGAACACTATAATGTTAATGGTACTATGAAATTTTACGGAAACGATTATAATACTTCCGTATATTTCGGGAAAGGAGATATAAGCCATTTCTCGTATCATGAAGGAAGAGTTCCGGTACATAAAGATGAGGTCGCTTTGAGTTGGTCAGCGGCAAGCAGTATTGGTATACAGCTTGGAGACGAGATAGAACTTAAAATACAAACTAATCTTCCGGGAGAAGATAAAGTTAAGGAAACTACCAGTAAATTTACAGTAACAGCATTTATAAATGCAATGGACGGCGGAACACCTATTGCAGTTATAGGTCCTGAGTACGAAAATCCTACACATGGAAAATTTTTCATGGCTACGATAATTGACACAGATGATTCTCAGAAGGCGGATGTAATAAATCAGCTTAAAGGTCTTTACGGAGAAGAACAGGTTCTGACCGGTATGGAATATACAAAAATGATGCTCATAGAGTACAGCGACCTTTTTGATATCCTTGAATTCGGAGTTGGTTCTGCTATACTGTTTATCCTCATTCTTATGACATACCTGTACACAAGCGTGTTCATAGCAGAAGAAACATCAGAAATTGCACTTCTTAAGAGTATAGGATTTACAGACGGATTTATAAAAGCGTCTCATATGTTCAGAATACTTATTTTATCTGTTTGCTCGGTTATAATCGGCGAAATATTGCTGAATACACTTGGTCAGGCTATCTTGGGGTTGGTAATGGAAGGTCTTGGAATAACAGGATTTACATTATTGCCTGAATATTTTATTAGTTTTCTTGTGATTCCGCTTCTTGTTGGCGGTGTTGTTCTTATTACGGAATGGCTCAATCTCACAAGAATAAAGAATATCGACATATGCAGTATAAAGGATGAATGAACGGAGGATATTATGAGTAAAATTATTTCTGTAAGAGATCTTTGTAAAACATATAAGCTTAAAGGTTATGAGAATGAGGTTCTCAGAAATATCAATTTTGATATGGAGGACGGCGAATTCGTTTCTATCATGGGACCGAGCGGAAGCGGTAAATCTACAATGCTTTACACCGTAAGCGGTATGGATAATATGACATCTGGTACTGTGAACTTTGCCAGCAGGGAAATAAGCACCCTCAGCAATAAGGAATTATCAAAAGTTCGTCTTACTGAGATGGGATTTATATTTCAGCAGATGTATATGCTGAGAAAGCTTTGCGTGTTTGACAATATAGTTCTCCCCGGATATCAGGCAGGAACACCCAGAAACGCTGTAAATGACCGTGCAGTGGAACTTATGAGAAACCTTGGCATTGAAGATATTGCACAAAGGGAGATTGGAGAAGTTTCCGGCGGTCAGCTTCAAAGAGCTTGTATATGCCGTGCGCTTATAAATTCGCCGAAGGTGCTTTTTGCTGATGAACCTACAGGCGCACTTAACTCTAAAGCGTCAAATGAGGTTATGCAGGAGATAAGAAAAATAAACAATCGTGGAACAGGTGTTATGATGGTAACTCACAGCGTTCGTGTTGCGGCACAGAGTGACAGAGTAATATATCTTGTGGACGGTAACATAAAGGGCGATGTTACACTTGGAAGACTTGAAAGTGAAGAAGACATTGTGCCGAGAGATCAATGGCTGAACGGCTGGCTTATGAATCAGGGTTGGTAAGGAGTGGTAAAATGAAAAATTCATCATTCAAGGTGATAAATTCGATTATCACCATATTGCTGTCGGTCGGTATTCTTGCAGGATGCAGTGAACCGAGCTATGATGGTTTCAGTTTTCCGGAAAAGAAACAAAGTGAACTCCAACCACTGCCGGATGACAGCTACTACATATCACGAGATTTTTCAAGTGTGAATCCTACGGCTGAGGAAACAGTAAAAACTGTGTCGTCAGATGACGGTCTGTGTGTCATAGAGAAAAAAGCTACATATCATGATGTAAAGCTCGATTATGAAAACGGCAGTTACAGAAGTATAGGACGTGCATATGCTGAGGCAGTATTAAAACTTTACCCTGATTATCCGAAAATTATGGATGGATATCTCTTTGAACTTGTAGAAGGAGCATTTCCGAATGTCAAAGATTATACCGACCTTGAAAACCGTGTGACCGGTCTGAAAAATTCTCTTGACAGCAATTATCAGGAAGAATTGGAAGGCTTTGCGGAAATAGCAAGCGGCGATTTTCACGGTATAAAAAAAGATGGGAAAATTTCCGTCGAAGAAGCATATGCTCTTAATATGGTTCCGGATGCTATTCGTGCTACATCTTGCAGTGTTATGACCATAAACGGAAACAAGTCTGCTTCCGGACACAGAATTGTAGCAAGACTTCTTGAATGGATGCCGGGAAGTGAAAACCAGCTCTATAAATTCCATTGCCTTACACATTTTAAGAATGGAGATAAGTCATTTACATCTGTCGGATTCCTCGGAGCATTTAATGCGCTTACAGCGGTAAACAGAAACGGTTTAATGATAGGAGAACTTGATGTTGGCAGTAGTTACGGTTTGCCGTTCGTTTACGAGGGAAAAACTTCTTTCGGATACGATCTCAGATATGTTATGGAAAATTACTCATCAGCAAAAGAAGCCGCGGAATATCTTAAAAGTCATGACAAATACTATACATACAACGTAAATCTTTTTACTGCCGATGATAAAGATGCATTTTGTATTGAAATCGCTTTGAATCCGAAAGAGGGTCAGACTGTCATTCGTGACAGCAATACGAAACTTTTGGATAAACTTACATGGAATGATCCGGATTCGTTATGTATTGTGAACAGTTTTGCAGCGTATGGAAATGCCGACAAGATTACGTATGATGATTCCAACCTTGTTAGATGGAAGAAGTACGAAAAGCTTTTTGCACAAGAAACAGAACGCATAAGTCTTTCACATTTCAAGGAACTGATGACTTCGGAAAAAATAAAAGACAGCCATGTAGTATCATTTCGTGGAGATGATCTTATTCATATGGTTGTGATGGATTTTGATACACATCGTATGCAGGCGGTTTTCGGCGGAAAAGAAGACCTTGATGAAATAGAATGGATAGATCTCGGAAAAATGTATAAATGACCAATTCCCCGAAAATCAGGATAAAAAGCCGGTTTTCGGGGCACTTTTTTATAATGTGGATTGCCGCTGATAAAAATTTCGAGAAAATTTTAAAAAACACTTGACTTGTTAATAGCAATGTGATATTATCATTATAGAACGAACAACTAAAGCAATAAAAAAACAAAGGAGCGGTAGATATGAAAAAATATCTTATAGCGGTTGACTTGCAGAAGGATTTCGTCGATGGTGCATTGGGCAGTGAACAAGCTCAGGCTATTGTTCCGGCAGCGGCAGAAAAAATCCGCAGCTTTGACGGTGAGATTTTTCTGACACTGGATACTCATAATGAGGATTATCTTCAAAGTTCCGAGGGTAAAAAACTTCCTGTATCTCATTGTATAAAGGATACGGATGGCTGGAAACTTGACGGCAATATTGAAGCGGCAATTCAGGGCAAAAATTTTAAATTCGTTGAAAAGCCGACTTTCGGCAGTGTAAAACTTCCGGCTATTATTGCTGAATCGGCAAACGGTGAAGATATTTCAATAGAGATTATAGGACTTTGCACTGATATATGCGTTGTAAGTAATGCTATGATACTTAAAGCAAATTTCCCTGATGCAGAAATAACAGTAGATGCGGCTTGCTGTGCAGGTGTTACAGATGAGCTTCATAATGCTGCTCTCGATACAATGGGCAGCTGTCAGATAAATGTGATAAACAGGAGGAAATGATTATGTTTAATGCTGAAAAGGTAAAAAATGAGTGTGTACAGTGGATAAGAGATTTCTTCGAGAATAATGGCAAGGACTGTAATGCAGTTGTCGGTATTTCAGGAGGAAAAGACAGCTCCATAGTAGCAGCTTTGTGTGTTGAGGCACTTGGCAAGGACAGAGTTATTGGTGTGCTTATGCCGTGCGGCGAACAACACGATATAGATATGGCAAAACTTCTTGTCGATACCCTTGGAATAAAACATTACATCGTCAATATAAAAGATGCTGTTGAGGGTATTATAAAAAATATTCCGTTCGAGCTTTCTGCTCAGAGCCGTACAAACCTTCCGCCGCGTATCAGAATGTCAACGCTTTATGCGGTATCACAGAGCCATAACGGACGTGTGGCAAATACCTGTAATCTCAGCGAGGACTGGGTAGGATATTCAACACGTTACGGCGATTCAGCAGGCGATTTCAGCCCATGCTCTTTTCTTACCGTTAATGAAATGAAACAGATAGGCCGTTTGCTCGGACTGCCCGATGTACTCGTTGACAAAGTTCCTATTGACGGACTTTGCGGAAAAACTGACGAGGATAATCTCGGCTTTACTTACGCAGAACTTGACCGCTATATCCGTGAGGGTGTTATAGAAGATCAGGAGAAAAAAGCAAAGATTGACCGTATGCATAAAATGAATCAGTTCAAACTTCAACTTATGCCGGCATTTAAACCGGTATTCTGAAAGGAAGATAAAAATGAAACTCGAACCAATTGTACTATCGTTACTTGATACCGATCTGTATAAATTTAACATGGATCAGGTAATATTCCATAAACATACCGACCTCTGCGGACAGTATTTTTTTAAATGCCGCAGTAAGGGTGTTTTATTCACCGAAGAAATGGTACAGGAAATTCAGGAACAGATTGACCATCTGTGTACTTTGCGCTTTAAAAAACAGGAACTTGAATACCTGCGTTCTATCCGCTTTATAAAAAATGACTATGTTGAATTTCTTCGCCTGTGGCATCCGATCAGAGATTATGTTACGGTCAGCCACAGCGATGAAGGAGAACTTTTTATAGAGGTCAGCGGACCATTATTTTCGGCAATGCAGTTTGAAATTTTTCTTCTCGAGATCGTTAACGAGGTTTATTTCCGAATGAATTACGATTATGAAAAGCTTCTTGCATCTGCTGAGAAAAAACTCGACGCAAAAATAAAAGCTTTGAATGACGGCACATATACTTTCAAATTTGCTGAATTTGGATGCCGCAGAAGACTTTCGAGAGAATGGGAAGATATTGTTGTGCGCCGTCTCGCACAGGAAACAAAAAGCTGTGTGGGAACATCAAACGTTTATCTTGCAATGAAATATGATCTGACACCGATAGGAACATATGCTCATGAATATGTTCAGATGTATCAGGGAATAGATAAAATACCGCTTGCCTATACTAACCATTATGCTATGCGTGACTGGTATGATGAATATCAGGGCGATAACGGTACAGCACTTACAGATACAATAACAACAGATCTTTTCCTTATGGATTTTAACCGCTCTATGGTAAATAACTACAACGGAGTACGTCACGACAGCGGTGATCCGTATGAATGGGGCGAGAAAATTATACGCCACTATGAAAGCTATGGTGTTGATCCCAAAACAAAACTTCTTCTTTTCAGTGACAGCCTCGATTTCGACAGAGCACAGGCACTTTATGACCATTTCAAGGACAGAACAAAGGTTTCTTTCGGTATAGGAACATTCTGTTCAAATGATACAGAAGTTGATGCACTCAATATTGTAATCAAACTTCAATATGTCAACGGAAGACCTGTCGCAAAGCTTTCAGATGCACCCGGCAAGGCTATGTGCCGTGATGAAGCATATCTTAAATATCTGCGCCGCTCGGTTGATTTCCGTTTACAGCGTGAAAAACTGTAAAATGAACAGTTTTTGTTATAATTTCACAAAACTGATGCTTTCTGAATGGCTATTTTGATACTTAATAGATTAACTATTGACATTTTTCTCCCATAGTGTTATAATCCGCTTATGTTAATACGATAAACCGTTGATGCGGAGATAACGGCAGTTATGACTTTACAGAGAGCCTGAGATGCTGAGAGTCGGGTAAGAAACAGATTGTCAAATGGACCGCTGAGGGTGCAGTCAAAGGGATTTCCTGAGTATTCTGCAACGTCGGGGCAGGCGTTATTTGCCGGGGATATGTTAGTATCTCGCTAAGAGCACGGTTATATGCCGTGAATGTAGGGTGGCACCACGGGTAAATTAGTTTTATTCGTCCTTAACAGAATGTTTTGTTCTGTTAAGGGCGTTTTTATTTTTTTGGGGGAGGCTTTTTTATGAAAATTTTTCCATCAATTGAAGAAGTCGGAAAAATCGCACAAAGCGGAAAATATGATGTTGTTCCGGTAAGCTGTGAGATTTTATCGGATTTTACCACACCAATCGAAACTATAAGAATTCTCAAAAACGAATCTTCACACTGCTATATGCTTGAATCAGCACAGGCTAATGACAGATGGGGAAGATATACGTTTATAGGTTATGAGCCTAAAGTGGAGATAACTTGCATTGACGGCGTTATGAAAATAGGCGGTTCGGAAATGAAAGTTGACAGCCCTACGGGATATATAAGAAATTTGCTGTCCAAATACAAAAGCCCACGCTTTGATTATCTCCCGACTTTTACAGGCGGTCTTGTGGGATATTTTTCTTACGATTATCTCGGCTATAGTGAGCCGTGTGTCAGATGTAAGGCGGAGGACAGTGAACAATTCAAAGATGTTGACCTTATGCTTTTTGACAAAGTTATAGCATTTGACAATGTAAAGCAGAAAATTGTACTCATTGTTAATATGAAACTTGACAATGTTGACGAAAATTATAGTGTGGCATCGGATGAACTTAAAAAGCTTGAAAATCTGCTGAAATACGGGAAAAAATCAGAATCTGAAAGCGGCAAACTGCTTGGCGAGGTTACTCCATTGTTCGATAAGCAGCAATATTGCAGTATGGTTGAAAAAGCAAAACAGCATATACGTGAGGGCGATATATTTCAGATAGTTCTTTCAAATCGTCTCAGTGCTCCGTTTGAAGGAAGTCTTTTGAATACATACCGTATTTTGCGTACTATAAATCCATCGCCGTATATGTTTTATTTTTCAGGAACAGATGTAGAAGTAGCCGGTGCATCTCCTGAAACTCTTGTAAAGCTTGAAAATGGTGTACTTCATACATTTCCGCTTGCCGGTACACGCCCCAGAGGAAAGACCGAAAAAGAAGATATCGCCCTCGAAAAAGAACTGCTTGCAGACGAAAAAGAACTTGCAGAACATAATATGCTGGTTGATCTGGGACGTAACGACCTTGGAAGAATAAGCAAATTCGGAACGGTTGTGCCGGAAAAACTTCACTCTATTGAGCGTTATTCTCATGTTATGCATATAGGTTCTACTGTTCGTGGAGAAATAAGGGATGATAAAGATGCATTGGACGCAATAGAAGCTGTACTTCCGGCAGGTACGCTTTCGGGTGCGCCGAAACTCAGAGCCTGCCAGCTTATCGGTGAACTTGAAAATAATAAGCGTGGCATTTATGGCGGAGCAATCGGATATATTGATTTTACCGGCAATATGGACACCTGTATCGCAATACGTATTGCCTATAAGAAAAACGGCAAAGTTTTTGTCAGAAGCGGTGCAGGAATTGTTGCGGATTCAGATCCGGAAAAGGAATATCAAGAATGTCTGAACAAGGCAAAAGCATCCTTGAAAGCACTTGAATTGGCGCAGGAGGCGGAGTAAATGGTTTTATTGATAGATAACTATGACAGTTTTTCGTATAATCTTTACCAGTATGTCGGAGAGTTGGAGCCGGATATCAAAGTTATTCGCAATGATGAGATGACATTTGACGAAATACGTCACATGAATCCTGACAGAATTATTATTTCACCCGGTCCGGGCAGACCGGAAGATGCAGGAATAATTGTAGATGTTGTCAGACAGCTTGGCAAGGATATCCCGATACTGGGCGTATGTCTCGGTCATCAGGCAATATGTGCTGCATTTGGTATGAATATCACGTATGCAAAGCAGTTAATGCACGGTAAGCAGAGTATGGCATCATTTGACAGAGATTGTCCGCTGTTTGTCGGATGTCCTGAAAAAGCACCTGTAGCACGCTATCATTCACTGGCGGCAGATGCGTCAACAATTCCGGATTGCCTTAAAATTACTGCTGTAACAGAGGACGGCGAAATAATGGCTGTTCAACACAAAAAATATCCGATATTCGGTATACAGTTTCATCCGGAATCAATTCTTACACCGGACGGAAAAACTATGTTGTCCAATTTTGTAAAATAAAAGCTATGAAAGGAAGTAATCACTATGATTAAAGAAGCAATTGCAAAAATCGTCAGCAAAGGAGACCTTACATACGATGAAGCATACAGCGTTATGAACGAGATTATGAGCGGCAGCACCACAGCTACACAAAATGCGGCTTTTCTTGCTGCATTGTCAACAAAAAGCGCAAAGGCTGAAACTACTGACGAAATAGCAGGATGTGCCGCTGCAATGCGTGACCATGCAACAAAGGTTGATACAGGTATGGATGTTTTTGAAATTGTCGGAACAGGCGGCGACAATGCACACAGTTTCAATATTTCTACAACTTCTGCACTGGTAGCAGCATCAGGCGGAATGAAAGTTGCAAAACATGGAAACCGTGCGGCATCTTCAAGCAGCGGTACAGCGGATTGTCTTGAAGCACTTGGAGTTAATATTGAGCAAAGCCCGAAAAAATGCGTTGAACTTCTTAACGAGGTGGGAATGTGTTTCTTTTTCGCACAAAAATATCATTCTTCCATGAAATATGTAGGATCTATACGCCGTGAATTGGGATTCCGTACAGTTTTCAATATTTTAGGACCGCTTACAAATCCGTCTTCACCGTCAATGCAGCTTCTTGGAGTATATGATGAATATCTTGTAGAACCGCTGGCACAGGTACTTGTAAGTCTTGGCGTAAAGCGTGGTATGGTAGTATACGGAATGGACAAGCTTGACGAGATTTCTCTCAGCTCTGCTACAAAAATTTGTGAAATAAAAGACGGCTGGTACAAAACATATACAATCCAGCCGGAAGACTTCGGTTTTACACGCTGTCAGAAAGATGATCTCAGAGGCGGAACACCGGCAGAAAATGCACAGATTACCCGTGATATACTTTCCGGAAAGCTGGACGGACATAAGCGTAACGCCGTACTTCTCAATGCAGGTGCAGCATTATACATAGGCGGTAAGGCTGCTGATATGAAAGCCGGTATTTCTCTTGCGGCAGAACTTATAGACTCTGGAAAGGCTCTTGCAACACTTGAAAAGTTTATAGCTGTCAGCAATCTTCCGGAGGAATGAGCTATGAACATATTGGAACAGCTTGCAGATTACGCAAAACAGCGCTGCGAATATGAAAAAAGATCCGTTTTGCCGGAGATAATGAAAGGCTTTGCGTTTGAAATGCCTAAGGGTAACTTTGCTTTTGAAAAGGCATTGAAAAAACCGGAACTTTCTTTTATTTGCGAATGTAAAAAGGCCTCTCCGTCAAAAGGTCTTATTGCACCGGATTTTCCATATCTTGAGATCGCTAAGGAATACGAATCGGCAGGAGCAGACTGTATTTCGGTACTGACTGAACCGAAATGGTTTCTCGGAAAAGATGAGTATCTCAAAGAAATAGCAGAAAATGTGAGTATTCCGTGTTTGCGCAAAGATTTTATTGTAGACGAGTATATGATATACGAAGCAAAATTGTTGAAAGCATCGGCAGTATTGCTTATAGCTGCTATTCTGACAGAAAATCAGCTTGCAGAATATATAGAAATCTGCGACGAATTAGGAATGTCCGCTCTTGTCGAAGCACATGACGAAGCAGAGGTTTTGAAATCTCTTGAAGCAGGTGCAAGAATAATCGGTGTAAATAACCGCAATCTCAAGGATTTTTCCGTCGATACGGATAACAGCAGGAAATTGCGCAGGCTGATACCTGAAAATGTTATTTTTGTTTCGGAAAGCGGTGTCAGAACAGCAGAAGACGTTGAAAAACTCCGTGACATTGGTGCGGATGCGGTGCTGATTGGTGAAACGCTCATGAGAGCTGATGATAAAAAGCAAAAACTTCTTGAACTGAGGGGGAAAAGATGACTAAAGTAAAGTTTTGCGGTCTTACAAGTATGCAGGATATAGAATCGGCAAACAGATTAAAACCCGATTACATAGGATTTGTATATGCTGCAAAAAGCCGCCGCCGTGTTTCGGTGGAACAGTCCGCAGAATTGAAAAGCAGACTTTCTCATGATATTCTTTCGGTCGGAGTTTTTCTTGATGACGAAATTGATAAGGTTGTTTCAATAGCAGAGCATGGCATTATAGATGTGATACAACTGCACGGAAACGAGGACGAAAAATATATCAGTACTGTTCGCCGTCTTACAAAAAAGCCGATAATTCGTGCATTTGTGATAAATACAGAGGACGATGCAAAAAAAGCTGAAAATTCGTCTGCGGATTATATACTTCTCGACGGCGGCAAGGGCAACGGCACAGTTTTCGACTGGAATCTTCTGCATGACATAAAGAGACCGTATTTTTTGGCAGGAGGACTTAATTCTGTAAATGTTGCCGATGCTGTAAGAATTTTGCAGCCTTTTGCGGTAGATGTCAGTTCAGGTATTGAAACTGACGGGAAAAAGGATTATTATAAGATGGACGAATTTATAAATATTGTCAGAAAGGAAGAAGTAAAATGACAAATCCAAAAGGACGCTTTGGTATACACGGCGGACAATATATTCCCGAAACACTAATGAATGCTGTGATCGAGCTTGAAGAAGCATATAATTACTACAAAAATTCGCCTGAGTTTAATCAGGAACTGACAGACCTTTTCAACGACTATGCAGGCAGACCGTCAAGGCTGTATTTTGCTCAGAAACTTACAAGAGAACTTGGCGGCGCAAAAATATATCTCAAACGTGAAGACCTTAACCATACAGGCGCACACAAGATAAACAATGTACTCGGACAGGCACTTCTTGCGAAAAAAATGGGCAAAAAAAGACTTATCGCCGAAACAGGAGCAGGTCAGCATGGCGTTGCTACTGCTACTGCGGCTGCACTTATGGATATGGAATGTGTTGTATTCATGGGCGAGGAAGATACACGCCGTCAGGCTTTGAATGTGTACAGAATGAAACTTCTCGGCGCAGAAGTGATTCCTGTAAAAACCGGAACAGCTACTCTTAAAGATGCCGTTAGCGAAGCTATGCGTGAATGGACAAGCCGTATTTCCGACACACATTATTGTCTTGGCTCAGTTATGGGACCTCATCCGTTCCCGACTATTGTACGTGATTTCCAGTCGGTAATATCAAAGGAAATAAAAGAACAGATGCTACAAAAAGAGGGAAGACTGCCCGATGCAGTTATAGCCTGTGTTGGCGGCGGTTCTAATGCTATAGGCAGTTTCTATCACTTCATTGAAGATAAATCTGTAAGGCTTATCGGCTGTGAAGCGGCAGGCAGAGGAATAGACACTTTTGAAACAGCGGCTACTATTTCAACAGGAAAGCTTGGAATTTTCCACGGCATGAAGTCATATTTTTGTCAGGATGATAACGGTCAGATAGCACCTGTATACTCTATTTCGGCAGGATTGGATTATCCTGGAGTAGGTCCGGAACACGCTTATCTCCACGACATCGGCAGAGCTGAATATGTTGCTATAACAGACGATGAAGCTGTCAACGCATTTGAGTATCTTTCCAGAACGGAGGGCATTATTCCGGCAATCGAGTCTTCTCATGCGCTGGCGTATGCTATGAAGGCAGCTCCCGAAATGGACAAGGATAAAATAATTGTTGTAACAGTTTCTGGCAGAGGAGACAAGGACTGTGCCGCTATTGCACGTTACAGAGGAGAGAATATTTATGAGTAACATAAAAAAAGCATTTCAGAACGGAAAAGCGTTCATTCCGTTTATAACCTGCGGCGACCCCGATTTATCGACTACAGAAGCCGCTGTAAAACAGGCAGTAAAGAACGGTGCAGACCTTATTGAACTTGGTATACCGTTTTCAGACCCGACAGCGGAAGGTCCTGTTATTCAGGGCGCAAATATACGTGCGTTGAAAAATGGCATTGATACAGATATGATTTTCGATTTTGTACGCAAATTGCGTGAAGATGTAACAATACCGCTTGTTTTCATGACATACGCAAATGTGGTATTTTCATACGGTGCGGAAAAGTTTATTTCAACTTGCGCTGATGTTGGAATAGATGGTCTGATACTGCCGGATATACCTTTTGAAGAAAAAGAAGAATTTCAGCCTTTTTGCAAAAAATACGGGGTTGATCTCATTTCGCTTATAGCGCCGACTTCTTCAAACCGTATCGGTATGATAGCAAAAGAGGCAGAGGGATTTATTTATCTCGTTTCAAGTCTTGGCGTAACAGGTGTCAGAAATGAAATAAACACCGATCTTGAAACAATTGTCAGTACTATTCGTGAAAACACTGATGTTCCGTGTGCGATAGGATTCGGAATTTCTACGCCGGAACAGGCTAAAAATATGGCTACTGTCGCAGATGGTGTAATTGTAGGTTCTGCAATTGTCAAATTTTTGGAAAAGTATGGAAAAAATGCCGCTGAACATATCGGCGAATATGTCAGAACAATGAAAGATGCTGTAAATACTTGTATGTGACTGTAAAGTTTGATTCTTTACCCCAAAAAGGCTTTCAATGAGTTTTTGATGCTCTTTGAAAGCCATAATTTTTTATAGCAAAATAGTAATAATTATTGATTATGTTTCTCTTATCACCAAAAGTACCTTTGCTTTTGATTCGGGCATTTTTCGGTATTTGTATGTTTGTTTCATTATGTTCTCTTTTATGGCAAAACGGCAGACAGCATAATGCCGCCTGCCACTTTTGCTTGTTTGTCACTAATAATTACTGCCTACTTTAAGTGCTTTATTCTTAACCATCCATAACCTCGTTATTGTCTTCACCGCCGTCTTCGCCGGTGTTGCTATTGGTGATGATATCCTCGGTTTCAAACTCTGTGATTTCCATTTCGGCTTTTATATACTTCTTTTTCATTTTTTTCACCTCGATTCATTAATCGTTAGTATAATCTACATCTTTTACACACTTGCTTACAGCTTCACCATAGATTGTCTTTGTATCACCGTTTTTATCGGTGTACTCAAGATACGGGCGAACTGTCCACTGTCTTTCAGGATAGCTTGTTGACATTGTCCATGTGTATTTGAATGAACTGTAGTGATTATTCGATGTATCAGAATATCTTGTAAGCTTTGCATTTGTTGTTGTAAGTTCTTCACCGTTAAGTATGTCGGTACGCTGAACAACAACACCTGCCTTTGTCATCTGACAGTCATCCGGAACACAAAGAATTGACACAAACGAAAGTTTATTTTCAGCCGGTCTCTTGACGCTTTCAATGTAGCCTGTTTCGACCTTTTCAACTTCTTCAGCTTCTGCAACATATACAGCAGACAAAGTCATATTTTCATCCGGCATACGGAAAGCATATGTTGTTTCGTAGCCTACAATAGTTTGCTTATTGTCCTGAATTCTTACCCAATGGGAGAATTTCTGTCCGTGTGCTGCCTGGTCGGCTACTGCATAAAGCTGGTCGGAAACCTGACATTTTGTAGTATCTGTTACTTCTTCACCGTCAGCATTTTTGAGAGTACAGCCGACTGATTCAGCAGCAGAAAAAGAAACTGTATGTGTATCGTTTTTCTTAGTGTAAACTACTTCAACAGTTACATCAGTTCCTGATGCTACAAGGGCAACAACAGCATTTTTAACTCCATCGTATGCGACAGAATATCCTGCTGAGAGATATCCTTCAATGATGGATTTAAGATCACTGTAATCGGGATCCATAACCCAGGCATCAATCGTCAAATCTTCAAAAACAATCTTTGAAGTTCCGTCTATGTCAAGATTGAAGCCGTCATATGGATAGCCCTCACCGAACATATATATGTAGCTGCTGATATTCAGCGTACTTTCGTTTTTGAGAATGAGGTTTGCTGAATTCCAACTACTGTATGAATTTCAATAGCCACCTTCATCATTCCATACAGATCGGAAATTCACTGTTGCATTGTCCAAAACAAGCTCTCCGCAGTGATTGAGATAATAATTACTCATACTATAATCATTAAATATACAGTTGAGTGTTCCGTTTCTGACTTCAAGATGATTTCCGGCATAAAGATTATTGATCGTCAGAGTATGACCGTTCAGATCAATTACCTGAAAACCTCTGTGATCACCGCTATCATAAGAATCAATTTCGACATCCTTGCAGAGTATAACAGGTGTGGGACCGTTTGCATCAATAAGTGCCTCTGTCATACTGCTATAGCCTTTAATTCCTCTTTCATCGTCAGTGGTATTTACTTCCACCATTGCAACGCAATTAGTTGCCGGAGTGATTTCTTTAAAATCATGGCTTGCTGGTACACCATTGTATGTATAGGAAACATGATAAACGACTTCACCGTTTTCTGTTTCAGTAGGCGGTATTACACTCGTTACTTCTACTGTTGCTTAGGCTTTTTCTTCAAGAACCTTTTCGCAGGCATAGCATTTAACCTTTGCTGTTCCCTTATGGGTATGATAGTCAAAGCCTGTAATAAGCACCTGTATTGTATGATTTTCGTTTACAGGAACTACGTCAGTTCTTTCCTGAGTTTCAAAGCCCTCTTTTGTAAATGTCGCTCTGTATTTTGTATAACCCTCTTTTGAGCAGGTTGACGCAAGCCATTCAACACCGTATGCTGTTACATCCTCTGTTATATCCAGCCACGAACCGCCGTTTGTGCAGTGTTTTACTGCTGTTACAGTATATTTCTGTGTTTCGTCAGACCATACCCATGTATATTCAGGCTCGCCAAATGTCGGGGCTACTACATCCAATTCAAAGCTCTTATACTGAGTTTCAAAACCTTTAGTGAATGTGGCAGTAATCACCGTCAACAGTCAGCTTACCGCCGTTCATTTCCATAAGGGTAACATTAAGAGCATAACAGGAAATGTCTGTATCTGTATTATAAAGCTCAACTGTGCCGCCGTTCTGTATATAGTTATATACCCAAAGTGTTCCCACGCCGGTACCGTGTATTTCAAGCTTACCTGTATTCTCACTTTGTCCGAAAACAGTAAGATCAGTGCCGAAGCCCTTATGTGAAGCATCATCACCGACATACATCGTGCAGCCGTCACAAAGCAGCAGATTTATACTGATATCCTTTGTTGTCGGTCTGATATCTGTCGAATAGTTGACATCACTGTTTACAACATAGAATTTATCACTGTCAAGATCAATGCCGTAATCGCCAAGTCTTTCACTTCCGTCAAGAATAATATATTCATCAGGTGTCAGTGTCTTTTCACTGCCGTCCTTGTCGATATAGGTGATATTTCCTTTCTGCTCTTCTTCGGGCTGGATATAATATGTTATGCCATTGACAGTAACAGTATTTTCTGTTGTCTGAGAAACGGAAACTTTCTTTTTGCTCTGCTTATTGGCTATGTTCTGAGTATAATAGCAGGTATCATAAACGTTATAGCCGTTGCGGACAAATGTAAAGCTGCCCTTATTGCTGACAGTTACCTCCTGCGTAGCAAAAACGCAGTTTGTAAGAGTTGCTGTCTGAGAGACCTCTTTCCATCCGATAAAGCCGCCGCAGCCTTCTGTATTTTCACCTAAAAGCTTTCCGCCGAAGGTACAGTTATTCATTGTGACAGTACTTCCGCTTTCCATTGCGGCTATAAAACCGCCATGACGGGCATTTCCCTCGAAACTTGAATTTATATTGACATTACATACACAATCATGAATATTTGCGTTGCCGCTCACACTGCTGACAAGACCGCCTGCATATCCTGCACTTGTTGTGATAGTACCGTCAACTGTGAGATTTTTTATCTCTGCACCGTCAATATATCGGAATAATGCGGTGTGATCTGCCGTGCT
>CACXGC010000040.1 GCA_902767155.1 uncultured Ruminococcus sp.
AAGAAACACTTGACAGCAACGGTGTGCTTATCGAAAATTCCAATGTGGAAACTGCCAACTTCGCACTGCTCTTCGAGTTTGACGGCGGTGCGATGCGTTCCTAATTGAAAAGATTAGGCACTAACGAAAGAACGCAAGTTCTCAGTTAGGAGAACTGATAATCCAAAAAGTGGAATGAAGGGGTAACGCCCTGAAACGCTTTCCCTGATACTCCGGCTGGCATTTTCAGGAAACCGATTATGTCAGAAGCCCGGCGAAGTCGGCAGAGAGCAGCCCAAACGGATAAAGCCGTGGAAAGTGTCCCAGAGGTGGGATATGCTGCCTATATGCCGGGGGTCTATAAAATACATATGGTGAGAATGATGTAAATATCTGACGAACCTGCGAATGTACGGGTCTAAACGAATAATCTGTAGAAATGCAGAGTTTCTTAATTGAAACGGCAGTGAGGTAAAGTAGAAATCGCCGTTACAAAATACCTTGCAGTGTTACAGGCACTGTCAAGCTGTCAGGCTCATAGCAGGCACCTAAGTGTATATGTACAGATAGGATTATCGGAACGCAGCAACCTACGGTACGCATTAAGCGGTACAGACGAAGAATAATAAGCTGTTTTGACCGTGGGTGAAGCAGTGGCACTACTGATGATGTTTCCTGTAATGGGAAACGGAGGGACAGCCACAAGTCAGCATTACAAAATAGTTATAGGCACTATCATTCATAGCTTCGAGTATGATTTAGGATTCTATCCGAGAAAAACAAATCCGAAAGGAGATGTTGCCTATGACAAAGCAAAAGAAACTGCGATACCTTGAATACTACGACTTGCAGGACTGTTTTGACAATTTGTATGCAAAAAGTAAGCGTGGTGAGCTTTTCACTAACCTTATGGAAATTATATCCAGTGAGGAAAATATCAGACTTGCGTACAGAAGCATCAAACGAAATGCAGGAAGTAATACCAGCGGAGTAGATAATCATACTATCAAGGATATTGAATGTCTATCCGCTGAAGAATTAACCCGAATAATACAAAGAAAATTCAGATACTACCAGCCCAAGCCGGTTCGCCGCAAGGAAATCGAAAAACCAAGCGGCGGCATCAGACCTTTGGGAATACCAACGATAACAGACCGTCTTGTTCAGCAAAGTATCCTACAAGTCTTAGAGCCAATCTGCGAAGCTAAGTTTCACGAAAGAAACAATGGTTTCAGACCTAACAGGTCAGCAGAACACGCACTTGCACAATGCTACAAAATGATACAAATCCAAAATCTCCATTTTGTAGTTGACATAGATATTAAAAGTTTCTTTGATAATGTAAACCATGCAAAGCTGATAAGGCAAATCTGGGCATTAGGCATCAGAGATAAAAAGCTGATATGTGTAATTAAGCAAATGCTGAAAGCACCTGTCATTATGCCGGACGGGTCAAAGGTTTATCCAACAAAAGGTACACCGCAGGGCGGCATATTATCCCCTCTGCTTGCAAATATTGTACTAAACGAACTGGATTGGTGGATAAGCAGTCAATGGGAAACTATGCTGACGCACACCAAATATAAACCACGGTGTAATAAAAGCGGCAATCCTTGCAGAAGCGTAGAGTGTGCTGTTTTGCGGAAAAGTTTGCTTAAAGAAATGTATATTGTTCGTTACGCAGACGACTTCAAAATATTCTGCCGAAAAAGGAGCGATGCAAATAAAATCTTTATAGCTGTTCAGAAGTGGCTGAAAGAAAGGCTTAAACTGGACATTAGCAAGGAAAAATCAAAAGTGGTAAATCTGAAAAAGGGTTATTCTGAATTTTTGGGATTCAAGCTGAAAGCTGTCAGAAAAGCCGATAAATATGTTGTAAAGTCGCATATGACAGATAAAGCTGTAAAAAGAGTTACAGAGAAGCTGAAAAAGCAAATATCTGAAATTCAACACAGCAAAAATGCGGTAGCTATGGCTATACAGGTGAGACTTTACGATTCAATGGTGTTCGGAATACACAATTACTATCGTTATGCAACGCATATCAGTCATGATTGTAGCTTGATACATAACAACATAAGACACGGACTCCGATGTCGGTTAAGACAGCTGATACAAAGCAAAGGTACAATCAGTCAAAAGTATGTGGCACAAAATTATAGTAAAAGCAAGGGGATTATGTTTATAAATTCAGAAGCCTTGATACCTATAAGCTACATACAGACGAAAAAGCCAATGTATAAGAAAGTGAAGATATGCAAATACACTCCGGAAGGCAGAGAAGCAATTCACAAAAGCCTGAAATTCGATGAAAGTGTAATTACGGTCATGCACCTGCTTGCAAAATCTTATCTCCCCGGCAGGAGTATTGAGTATATGGACAATAGAATTTCTCTCTACACTGCCCAATACGGAAAATGTGCTGTAACAGGTAGGGTGCTGTGGATTGATGAAATTCACTGTCACCACAAAAAGCCTGTTGCACAAAACGGCACGGATGAATATAAAAATCTGGTTATAGTTCATGAAGATGTTCACAGACTGATTCACGCTACAAAGCTGGAAACAATAACTGCATATCTTAATAAACTGAATCTCAGTCAATCACAAATTGGCAAACTCAACAAACTGCGTATTTTAGCAGGAAATCCTGCAATTTAAGTTTCTAAAGCTTTGAAATAAATGCCAATCTAATGAATTTGTAATGTTGATGGAACGCCGTGTGAGGTCGAAAGTCTCATGCACGGTGTGAAGTGGGGGAAAATT
>CACXGC010000041.1 GCA_902767155.1 uncultured Ruminococcus sp.
CCCCACGAGTCACTTGAAAGTATACGGTTCATCCCGTATTATAGTTGGTGTTGATGACGTCGGGGGTACACCCGTTCCCATGCCGAACACGGAAGTTAAGCCCGATCGTGCCGATGATACTTGGATGGTAACGTCCCGGAAAAATAGGAAGATGCCAACATCATAACAGTCACTTCGGTGGCTGTTTTTTATTTTCGGAGAATTAAATACTTGTTTCGATGAGTGAAGTGTGCTATAATTATATTCGGCAGTTTGCTGTAATAAAAATAAAGGAGAGTTACAAATGGATATTGTATGTTTGGATCTTGAGGGCGTACTCGTGCCGGAAATATGGATAGCTTTTTCAAAAGAAAGCGGTATTCCGGAACTTAAAAGAACAACACGTGACGAGCCGGATTATGATAAACTTATGAAATGGAGATTGGGAATACTTAAAGAACATGGACTCGGTTTGAAGGAAATTCAGGATACTATCGCAAAAATAGAACCGATTCCCGGCGCAAAAGAATTTCTTGATGAGCTTCGTTCATTGACTCAGGTTATAATTATAAGCGATACTTTTACGCAGTTTGCTAAGCCGCTTATGGAAAAACTCGGTTGGCCCACAATTTTCTGCAATTCTCTTGAAGTGGCTGAAAGCGGCGAGATTACAGGATTTAAAATGCGTATTGAGAATTCAAAATATACCACAGTTAAGGCGTTACAGTCTATAGGATATAATACTATCGCAAGCGGTGACAGCTATAATGACCTTGGAATGATAAAGGCAAGCAAGGCAGGTTTTCTCTTCAAGAGTACAGACAAAATTAAGGCGGATAATCCCGATATTCCGGCTTTTGAAACATATGACGAACTGCTTGAAGCAATCAAAGCAAAGTTGGATTGATGTAAATATGATTTCAGCTCTGTCTGCACGGGGCTGAAATTTTTTGTTATTATCCTATTGACAATAACAATTTCTTATGATATTATGTTAGTATCTTAATGATATTAACATTATAGGAGGAATTTGTTATGGAAAATCTGAAGTCGTTTCTCAAAAAAGAAGTGACAGGCTGGAAAAAGTGGGAAGTATTCTGGTTCTTTTTCGGCATTGTATCAATACTTGGAATTTCGCTCTATCTTGGAGACGGTATGATCGAAATTGCAGCATCTGTTACCGGAGTAGCTTGTGTTATTCTGGTCGGTAAGGGAAAAATTTCAAATTATCTTTTCGGTACGATCAATGTTGTTCTGTATGCAGTCGCAGCTTGGGAGGCAAAGTACTATGGCGATGTAATGCTGAACTTGTTGTATTATTTCCCGACAAATATCATAGGATATTTTGTTTGGAGAAAAAATATGGATGAGGAAGTCAACGAAGTATATAAAAAGCGTATGACTTTAAAACAGTCAATTTTGACAGCCGTTTTGTGTGTTGCCGGTGTAGCAGGATATAGCGTTATTCTTAATATGCTGGGCGGTAATCTGCCGATTGTAGACAGTATGAGTACGGTTCTTTCGATTGTGGCACAGATATTGATGATAAAATGTTTGATGGAACAATGGATCATCTGGATTTTGGTTGATGTTGTTTCGGTTATAATGTGGGTAGCAGCGTTTAATGGTGAAGGCTCAAGTATCGCTGTGCTGCTTATGTGGGTTGTATATCTGGCTAATGCGGTAATAATGTTTATAAAGTGGTACAAAGAATCTAAGAAGGAGGCTGTTGGTGATGAAAAAGGGAATGAAGTATGAAGTCGGTATGTATGGCGGTTCATTCAATCCGCTGCATATGGGACACGTTGACTGTATAATGAAGGCAGCAAGCCTTTGCGAAACTTTGTACATAGTTATTTCGTACCGTGAAAATAATACGGATATAGATGTGAAAATAAAATATCGCTGGATATACCAGCTGACAAAGCATATAGGCAATGTAAAGATAATTCTGCTTGAAGATAAATTGACGAATAAGGCAGATTATGTCGAAAGTCTTTGGGAAGATGACTGCAAAAAAGTACGTAATCAGATATGCGGAAAAATTGATGTTGTTTTCTGTGGCAGTGATTACGATGAGAAAAGTTTCTGGAATGTATGTTATCCGGAGAGTGAGCTGGTAATATTTCCGAGGAATAAATATAACTCGACGGAGATACGCAGCGATGTTTATGGTCACTGGGAATGGCTTCCGCGGGTCGTTAGACCTTATTATACGAAAAAAGTACTGCTTATCGGCTCAGAAAGCTGCGGAAAATCCACACTGACAGTAAATCTTGCGAATCATTATAACACGAATTATCTTGAAGAAGTCGGACGTGAATTGTCAGAACTTTCCGGAACAGATACTATGATGATTTCGGAAGATTTTACAAGAATTCTTCTGGAGCATAAAATAAAAGAAATGAAGCTCATGCAGTACAGCAATAAAATTTTGTTTGAGGATACTGACTGCCTGATAACACGATTCTTCATGGAATTCCTGAAAGATGAAAATATGGAAAAGAATGCTGAACTTGCTGAAAGTATAGCTGCACTGAACAGTTATGATCTGGTGCTGTATTTATCGCCTGATGTAGAATGGGTGCAGGACGGTGACAGGAGCGAAATTATTGCTGCGGACAGAGATTCTTTTGGAAATAAAATTCGTGAACTGTATGATAAATTTGGCTTTAAATCAGTAGTTATATCAGGAAATTATCTTGAACGGTACGAAAAAGCTATTGAGTATATTGACAAAATGTTGTTTGTTGATAAATAAACAGCTGTAGGAAAGGAAAAACAAGGAATGGCACAAAGCACCAAGGAAAATCCGTTGGGATATGAAAAAATATCTAAATTATTGGCGGGTTTTGCGATACCAAGTATTATAGCAATGGTTGTCAGTTCGCTGTACAATGTGGTAGATCAGATATTTATCGGGCAGGATACAGGTTATGTCGGAAATGCAGCAACAAATGTTGCGTTTCCGCTTACCACAATCTGCATGGCGATAACTCTGACGATAGGAATAGGAACGGCGGCAAGATATTCTTTGTATCTTGGGCAGAAAGAAAATGAAAATGCGGCGAAAACAGTCGGCAACGGTATATTTATCGGCGGCTGATATGCTTTCTTTCATAACGGTTGCGATTTTCATAATAATAGAGTTCAAAAACATGAACTCTTTGAAATCCGGCTCAGAGCAAAAATGAACAGGTCGGAAGTGGGTAACTGCAAGAGTTTTCCTGATTTTTTATGCCTGCAATTTTCTATGAGTAGGGTGAAAAAAAGCGGACGAGCCATTCGTCCGTTTTTTGCTATGCCACATATTGCAGCTCTTCAAATGTAGTTGTTGCACCTTCGGGAATTCTTGTAATATCGCCAAGTTCATTGTCAGGAGTTCCGGGTGTAATGAATTTTATATGACCGTTGAGGTCGTAACCGTAATCGGTAATGTTATCTATTACATCAGAGTAAATGCCGCCGTATTCAAGCGCACCAGCTATAGTGCAGCGTTTTGCCATAGTTAATCTGGAAATATTTGCGAGCCCCTTATCCGGTATTATATCTTGGCAGTGTTCCGGTGTGAAGTTGTTTGAGTTTATCGTACCGGTTCTGATACCGGAATAATAAGTTTTGCAAGCCTGATCTATTGTAGCGGCCTGAGATTCGCCCTGTGACTGAACAGCTGAATCTATTATATTCAAAATTGCCGGAATTGCAATAGCTGCAAGAATTGCGAGAATTGCAATTACAACTACCAGTTCAACAAGCGTGAAACCTTTCTTATCTTTATTGATGTACTTTAACATCTTACTCACTCCTGATTAAGAAATAAATCTGATACTATATTAGTAAATATTCTTCATTTTGTCAATGATATAAATACCGAAAATAATATCAAAGTTAAATATATTTTATTTACAAATAACATTCTTCCCTATATCAGGAAAGCATAGTAAATGACGCCAAAATCTTACATTGCCATTCTAAAAAGTTCAGTAGAAAAATTTCTTCGGAGCTTTCTTAATGACAGTGCAAGTAAAGATTTTTACCGTTTATTATACAAAAAAGACCGGGAAAAACCCCGGTCTTCTGTATGTAGTTTTCAGCGTACCATTTAGGTCACGATCACGGAGTACCCTTGTTGAGGTCGCCGAGAGTTGTATCGTTCTTAACTCTGAGTTCTGCGCTAACGTTATCGAAAGGCTTGTTGTCATCGTCGCCGTCCCAGAATACGATTGTACCCTTTGTGAGGTGCTTAGCAGCGTCGTCAGTGTCTACTACATAGAAATCGTTAAGAGCCATGTTTGTGCCGTTGTAAGCCTGAACCTGGTCGATTGTTACACCGTTAGCAGCTTCGAGCTTTTCACTTGCTGTAGCGCCCTTATCAGCAGCCCAATTGATCTTGTTGCCAGCGTTGTCTTTTGTCTGTTGGTTGTTGATTGTACCTGACTTAACACCAGCGTAAACTGTCTTGCAAGCGTTGTTGAGTGTGGATGCGTCAGCTTCACCTGAGGACTGAGATGCACTGTTGATGATGTTTACAACTGCCGGGATAGCAACAGCTGCGAGGATTGCGAGAATTGCAATTACAACTACGAGTTCTACGAGGGTGAAGCCTTTCTTACTTGTTTTCATGTGGATTACCTCTTTCTTATAAAATATTTTTTGGAACTTGCCACCTTGAAGGGGGTAGGCGGTTCGTTCTTTGTTGAATATATATTAACTCTTTATGAACAAAATGTCAATAGGTTTTTTACAAAAAATTAATTTTTTTACGTAAAAACAAGTTAACTTTTTTTGTATATAATGACTAAATAACGGTTAAAAAGCAATTTTTTGTGCGTTTTTTATTCATTAGTTCTCAATAATGATATATTCTTTTAGGAAAAATAACGAACGTAATGTATTTTTTTAGAAGTTTTCAAAAATAATTTTATTCATATTCCGTTCATAAAGTTCATTGTTTCGTCATAAAGTTTTGAATAAATTGCGATTTGATTCCGTGGAAGAAAAAAGTGTTCATAATTTCGTTGCTCGAGTCACATCCAGAAAATAATATTCAGAAACAGCCGTATGTTTGTTTCTTGAATACAGTAACAATAGATGTTATAATGATACATGAGAGTTGACAGACGCTTGATGTGTATCTGCAAGCAAGTTCAATAAAATGAAAAGGGTGTTTTTTTATGATTAACAAGATTGTCAGGAACGGTTTGTTTATTTTTACCTCGCTGTTTGCGCTGTGGGTGTTTATCGCTTTTGTCGTTGCATCAAACGCCGGCGAAATAAAGCAGCCGAGCAGCACGGACAATGAACTGAAAAATTATCAGTATTACGGCGCAGCAGGCTGTGTATACCTTATGGAGAAAAATAATATTCCTGTCGATGATGAATACCGCCGCAAAGTCAAAGATACCATCGAGGATTCTATACTTTTCATGGACTGGACAAAAACAGGTTCTTCCGATCTTGCCAAATACATATGTATAGATCATGTTTTTTCGCTTGGTATGGAAGATATTCTATATTCCGAACTTCACAGAAGATATAACGAGGATGCGGGACTGTTCGATGAAACATATCACGACACATATGAAGGTATGGACGAAAATACAATTCTTGCAATGCGCCTTGCATCGACTGATGCAATATGGACAGAACTCGATGCTTTCGGACTCAATGACAGCGAATATGATATAAAACAAATGCTTGCGGATGCATTCAACAAAAATCTGGATAAGTATGACCACAACGATATTTACATAAACAAGTGGACTGTTACAAGCGAGCTTGAGAATATTTTCTATTACTACCTTGCAACAGACAGTCTTAACTTGCTTGATTACAAAACAGTATGGGATGTACTCGGTTCGGGATATGTTCGTGACCTGTTCGAGACTAATAAGGAAGAAAGCGGTTTTGTAGAAAATTCAGTCGATAATATGTCGGCAATACTTACGGATAACAAAGCCTATTTCGTGCTTGGTGCAAATATCACGCCGAAATACACGCCACAGCAGTATTTTAACTTGCTGACAACTGCGGAATCTTTGGCATATGATCCGTCAAGCGAGAAAAATGCGTACTACGAATATACGATTTTTTCGGATATAAGCAAACCCGATTCGCTGAAACTGTCGGATAATGCTTTCTTCAAAGAAAATATCGGTAATTGGCTGAACGATAATTACAACAATTTCTGGGAGAAATAAATAACAGGCTGTGAAGAAACGATGAAAGGCTCATCAGTTCTTCACAGCCTTTGAAAATTTGTTGAAAACTCTTCTGAAAAAGATTATGGTCAAGGTTTATCGCTAGTGTCGTTTCCGTTTTTGTAGTAATCGTAGTCACAAACATCGAGCTTTTCATCTTTATCCAGATTATGGTCGCTTCTTTTGAATAAGCCGCTTCCGATAGTGTAGTTTTCGTTGTTTTGAAATGCTCTGAGAGCAATTGACAAAATTATGACAACAATAAGTATGATGTAAAAAATTGACATAGTAGTTTTCTCCATTTTGTTTTGTATTATTGCGGCAAAATAATATCGGCAATGTCTAAAGGGTTTTTTGCAAAGATTGGGGTTCCTATGGTGTAATAGTCAACCATTTCTTGCTCTGTTCCGTAACCGAAAAGGCAGCCAATAAAATCTGTGCCGACTTTTGCAGCACCGTCAGCATCGTATTTTGTATCGCCTATCATAACGATTCTGTCGTTTTTGTTTTCACGAAGAGATTCTATTACATATTCCATAACCTCTATTTTGTCATGGCGTGGTTTCTGACAATCGGGAGTTTCACCTGTGAGTGATGTTGAACCGCCTATTACTAAAAAGTAATCTTCCAGTTTTAACATACGGATTATGCGGTCAGTGAATTTCTGGTACTTTGTTGAAGCTACGCCCATTCGCACACCGGCTTTTTTCAGTTTGTCAAGAGTATCGAAAATACCATCGTAAACCTTGTTCTTGTAAATGCCTGTTTGTATAAAATTACGCTTGTAAATTTCGACACCTTCCTGAGCCGCCTGGTGGTCAAATCCACAGCGGCTCAGACTTTCATACATTGGCGGACCTATGAAACTTTGTATTGTTTTTTCGTCAGGCAGCGGACGACCTGTTTCCTTGAATACGAGTCTTACACATTCAAGAATACCCTCTCCGGATTCGCTGAGAGTACCGTCTAAATCAAATAGTGCTATATCATACTTTTTCATGTGATGTTTCCTTTATTTTGATTTCATTGTAAGGGATATTCTGCCTTTTTTCTCGTCAACCGAAAGTATTCTCACGGTAATTATATCACCGACGCTGAGAACATCAGAGGGGTGTTTGATTCGTTTGTCGCTTATCTGAGAAATATGTACAAGTCCGTCCTGATGTACGCCTATATCTACAAATGCGCCGAAATCTATAACGTTTCGTACTGTTCCCTTGAGTTCCATTCCTTCTTTAAGGTCTTTAATGTCAAGCACATCTGTTCGGAGAAGAGGGGGAGGAAGTTCGTCACGTGGGTCTCTGCCCGGTTTGGTAAGTTCTGTGATAATATCGCTGAGTGTAGGTGCGCCTATATCCAATTGGTCTGCGGCTTTTTGCAGACCGATTTTTTCAACTTTGGCTCTCAGTCCTCCAAGCTGGTTGTTTCTGATATCATCAGTTGTGAAGCCGCACAATTTCAGGAGATTTTCGGCAGCCTTATATGATTCGGGGTGTACTGCTGTATTATCAAGTGGGTCATCACTTTCCGGTACACGCAGGAATCCGGCACACTGTTCAAACGTTTTCGGTCCGAGTTTGCTTACTTTCATAAGTTCCTTGCGAGAGTGGAAAGCGCCGTTTTGTTCTCTGTAGGCTACTATGTTTTCCGAGACGGTTTTGCTTATGCCGGCAACCCGTGAAAGCAGAGAAGGTGATGCAGTATTAATATCTGCGCCAACACTGTTAACGCAGTCTTCTACAACGCCGTCCAATGCCTCGCTGAGACGTTTCTGGGGCATATCATGCTGATATTGTCCGAC
Source organism: uncultured Ruminococcus sp. (assembly GCA_902767155.1). Lineage (GTDB taxonomy): Bacteria > Bacillota > Clostridia > Oscillospirales > Acutalibacteraceae > UBA1213. The sequence goes on from CACXGC010000041.1 coordinate 7,981, forward strand.
TCCGATAGCTTTGGGTTCTATCTTGACAAGTTCTGCAAGAGGGTCCTGTAATCTTCTTGCAATAGAGACAGCACTGCGCAGTGTTAAGTCAAGGTCAGGCATTTCTGCTGCTGCAAGCTTTGATGCGGAATAAACGGACGCTCCGGCTTCGCTGACAACCATATATGATACTTTGTCGTCAATTTCGGAAATACATTCAGCAGTGAACATTTCTGTTTCTTTAGATGCTGTACCGTTTCCGATTGCGATGATTTCAGCATGATATTTTTTTATCATGGCTTTGAGTTTGGTTTTTGACATCTGAACCTGAGAGTCACTATGTGTAGGGTATATGACAGCTGTGTCGAGAACTCTGCCTGTAGCGTCAACTACAGCCAATTTACAGCCGGTACGGTATCCGGGGTCAAGTCCTATTGCAGTATGACCTTTGACAGGCGGCTGCATGAGAAGTCCACGAAGGTTTACAGCAAACAAGGCTATAGCCTGTTCATCTGCCTTTTCTGTAAGTTCGCTGCGTATCTCGTTTTCGAGAGACGGGAATATAAGACGGCTGTAAGCATCTTCTGCCGCTGTTCGTACAAGTTCCGACAGTTCGCTGTTTCCTTTGACTGTCAGGCGGAAAATGATATTAAGACATTTTTCGGGCGGAATTTCAAGCGATACTTTCAGAAATCCTTCTGACTCTCCTCTGTTCATTGCGAGAATACGATGTCCTGCCGCTTTTGAAACCGGTTCGGAATAATCGTAATACTGCGCATAAACGCTATCCTTGTCTTGGTCGGAAGCTTTTGAGCGTATAAGCGCATTCAGACGGATTATATTTTTCAGGCGTTTTCTTATATCGGCGCTGTCCGAAATATTTTCTGCGATTATATCCATTGCGCCCTGAATTGCTTCTTCTGCGGTGGAAACAGCTTTTTCTTCATCAATGTATTTTTCTGCCTCGGATTGGATGTTATTGCTTTCCTGAGCATAAATAAAATCTGCGAGTGGTTCGAGCCCCCTTTCTTTTGCCACAGATGCACGAGTCTTTCTTTTAGGTTTGTACGGTCGGTAAATATCTTCGAGTTCAGCAAGAACTGTGGCATTATCAAGTGCCGTTTTTATCTCGTCGGTCATTTTTCCAAGAGAATCTATAAGGTTGTAAACTTCTTCGCGGCGTTTGTCGAGATTGCGGAGGTATTCAAGGCGTTCACTTATTGCACGTATTGTCTGGTCATCAAGTGTACCATGCTGTTCTTTTCTGTAACGTGCGATAAAAGGGATAGTGTTTCCTTCGTCGAGAAGGGTTATAATATTCTGTGCGTAATCTGTCCTTATAGAAAATTCGGACGCTAATTTTTCTGCGTAATTCATGAATGGTTCCTTTCTTAATGTTGGTAAAATATCAGGCATTAAACGGATGTGTTTCCTGTGTGCCCAGATACGTTGTTACAAGGCGGTAGCCTTTTTCGATGGAATAATCTACAGTGTATTTTCCTTGATGGGTGTAGACACTTAAAAGTCGTCTGGCGAAAATTCCGTTTACATCATAAATATCGAGATCGTAGTAACTTGGCATTTTATCGTGCATTGTATCAAAAATGCTGATTTTTTCATTTCTGACAGCAGTGAAAACTCTGCCGTCAGTTGCCTTTGTTTCCTCGACAGTATAAACATGATATGACGGATGAAAAATGTTTACTGTTCCAAGTACGAGCATAATAAAAAATATGGCGCTCATAAGCACAATGAAAGTTTTTGTTCCCTTTTCTGTTGTGCTGAAGCGTTCAGCAGCTTTTTTCTGTTTCAGAAGACCTATGACCATCATGAGACAGGGTATAAGATACATAAAGTATATCAGATTTGTGCAAAACATTCCGCCTATGAGAATTTCGGTTTTTGTGAAGAATAAAATACAGCTTGC
>CACXGC010000042.1 GCA_902767155.1 uncultured Ruminococcus sp.
AATAATAAGTCAGCCTTACGGCTGACCGGCAATTCATCCCCGACCTATAGAGGTCGGAGTCTTCTTGCCGCTTTAGGATAAAAAAAGTTGAAAGACAACATATTGACAAAAAAATTTTTCACGCTTATAATAGAAGTCGGAGAGTTATATAAACTCAGCGAAAATTTTCAGAATTATCAGGAAGAGGTGCAAGTTATGGCAATGATGGGCAGCATAGGCGATATGTTCAAGGACACTGTAGATAGTATCACAAAAGATATTAAACAGACAGTGACCATCGAACTTGATACCGAGGTTATGAACTATTTCAAGACTATGGCATCAAACACAAGTATTCCCGCCGAAACAATCATGAGAATGTATCTGACGGAGTGTATGAAAAATAACAAACAGCTCAAGGTTTCATGGGAGTAAAAAAGACCGGTGATTTTGCAGTCACCGGTTTTTTTAGTTATTAGGGTCTTGAGTTGAGATAAGTTACATATTCCTCGAGAGACATATTCTGTGAATGGATTCTGAGTGCATTTTCAGTGCCAACGTAGCGGAAGTGGGTAGCATCGAATGCAAAGCCGGTGCTGTTTTCCTTTCCAGGCGGATAACGGAGAATAAAGCCATATTTGAAGGCATTTTTTCTGAGCCAAAGGTATTCTGCACTTTGAGAAAAATTCGAGCTTTTCATAGAACTGAATTTTACTGCGAGTCCGCTTTGCATTTCGGAATGATTTTCCATAGGAACTAATTTTTCGGCATCTTCCATTGCTTTTGTTTCGCTGTAGTCTCCACGTGCTATAAGTCTGCGAACTTCGTCCATATATTTTTCGTGCTGTTGTTCAGCAGATACAAAGCCGCCTGAAACTTTAAGGGAAAGACCGTCTTTATCAGAATCGTTCATAAGTTTTTTCAGATTGTCAATAACGATTTCGTCAAAATCATACCCCTCGTATTTTCTCAGATTTGTCCTGTAGTCGGATGGCACAGGACTATCGGCGGAAATTATTATTAGAAGTTTTTCTTCATCGACAGCAGAGAGGACTTTGTGTGTACTTGTTTCTGTATCGGTTTTTTCCGGAATATTGCGGAACATTGCCTTATACTGATGTATACCGGCGATCAGTATGATTATTATAAGACCGATGATAACTATGGGCAGAATGACAGTAGCTTTTTTCATAATTTCAAAATTTTCATCATTCATAGTTGTACGGTGTGATCTGACGTATTGTTTTTCATGTCTTGCCAAAGTTGATTTAACGCTGAGAACTTGATCTTTTTTCATTAGCTGTCACCTCGCATGAGACTTGTCTGAAAATTCACTGACTGTCATGTTATAATATTATCATGTTGGAGAATATATTGCAAGTGTGTGAAATGTGACGCTGTACAATTAATTGTACTTGTGAAAACGGGAACAGCCTTTTTTGCCGTTCCCGCTGTAGAAATTTTTTAGCCCATCGCTATCATTTTGTCGATACATTTTCTCGCATCGGATATCAATTTGTCATCCATAAATATTTCTTCGCCGCCCTCACCCTTTAAGCAGTTAAGAACGTCGATAAGAGAGGTCGATTTCATATTCTCGCATATCAGACCTTGTGACAAAAGATAGAATTTCTTGTCCGGACATTCATATTGCAGATGATGTGCGATACTGTTTTCTGTACCGATTATGAATTCCTTGTTATCGGAGTTCTTTGCATAGTTCATAATTCCGCTTGTAGAGCCGACATAATCCGCAAGAGCTGAAACTTCGGGTATACATTCGGGATGTACGAGAAGGAGCGCATTCGGGTGAAGTTTTTTCGCTGTGAGAGCTTCTTCTTTAGTAACAGCGGCATGAACGGGACAGCCGCCTTTGAGCAGCTTGATATTTTTTTCCGGAATCTGTGCAGCAACATATGCGCCGAGATTACAATCCGGTACGAACAGGATATTTTTATTTTCGATTGCTTTGACTATTTGTACTGCGCTTGATGATGTCACGCAAACATCACAGACGGTTTTAAGTTCTGCGGTAGTGTTTATATAGGCAACAACAGTATAGTCAGGATATTGCTCTCGCATACGCTGGATGAATGCTTTATCCATCTGTTCTGCCATAGGACAGCCTGCTGTCGGAGAGGAAAGTATCACCTTTTTTTGCGGAGAAAGTATCTTAACTGTTTCTGCCATGAAACGCACACCGCACATAAGTACAGTTTTGTTCGGAACCTGAGCGGCAAGTTTACTCAAAACAAAAGAATCTCCTGTAAAATCAGCGATTTCGATTATGTCGTGAGTCTGATAGCTGTGGGCGAGTATACACACATCGTTTTCTTTTTTCAGACGAAGTATCTCGTCCTGAACTTCCCTTATATTCATAAAAAAACCTCATCTCATAAATTCAGACAGTTTTTCGTAAATGTCAAGTATACTTGACATTGTTCGACTGCTGTGGTAAAATGATATTTGTCGATCAATCCTGTTTTCTGAATACCGATTTTGGCGCACCGCAGATTGGACATACCCAGCTATCGGGAAGTTCATCGAACGGCAGAAGCGGATCACCGTATTCATATTTGCATATGGTGCAAACGTACTTTTCAACCTGATCCTGTTTTTCTTCAATGTAAGTGGGTGCAAATTTGGGGGATTTTCCTTTTATCACATTACGGTAGTAATTATATGTCATGGGTTTTCCCTTTATCTTCTCACTTCCGGCAACAGGTTCGGCGATAAAGATAGTATGAGTTACTGTTTCGACTGTGTTCACAACCTTACACATGAACCAGCAGCATATATTTTCCTGAATTACAGGCATACCCTCTTTGAGCATTTTGTAACGTACATTTGAAAGCTTGTCAGTATCACGTCCGGAGTTATATCCGAGCGCACCTATAGCGGAGCCGGATGTATTTTCGGAAAGTACGCTGACGGTAAACTCACCGGTTTTTTTGATACATTCATTTGTGTAGTTGCTGTGATTGATGCTTACTGCTATTGTCATAGGCCAGGAGGAAATCTGCATTACCGTATTGACAATGCAGGCATTCGGACGTTCGTCTCCCCTTACACCTACGGCAAACATACCGTAGGAAAGGGAAGTCAGTATTTTGTCATACATAAAAAACTACTCCTTTCAAATTGTAACAACCTCAAGAGGTACGGCGGAAAGCGGACGACTGTTTCCGTCATAATACTTTGTTTGTCTCGATTAGGATTATAATAACACACTTTCAGACATTTTACAAGTAAAAATTTACACTTTTAGGGAGTTTGATATGAAAATTTTATATATTCTGACCTACAAATATAAACAGACCGTAAATAACAGAAGCTACGACACCGTATACTATGACCGGACCGGCGATTATGAACATTTTAGCGCCGAGTCCGGGTATATATCCTTCGCTTTTGAATTCCATTGCAGGTGAGGCGACGGCATTGGAAAAACCTGTTATGGGAACAAGAGTTCCCGCACCGCCGAATTTTGCTATATTATCATACCAGCCGAGAGCTGTCATAAGCGCTCCCAAAAAAATTAGTGTGACACTTGTAAGACAGCGTGAATCTTTTATATCATAGCCCATAGAACTGTACAAATCGGTAAAAGCCTGTCCAACAGTGCAAATAAGTCCTCCAATCGAAAAAGCACCTATACAGTCACGAAGTATACGGCTTTTTGGAGATGCATTGTCGACCATTCCGGCATACTCGGAACGTGTTAAATTCATGGATATCATTCCTTTCGGTTTTTTATATAGTTTTTTCCTTTATGGTATTTTTTATGCGAAAGGCAAAGGAGAGTTTTTTTTGAAAGAAATTTATCTTGATAACAGTGCAACAACGGCTGTGTCTGAATCAGCCGCAAGAAAAGCCTTTGAAATGATGACAGAAAAATACGGCAATCCGTCATCACTCCATTCAAAAGGACTTGAAGCCGAACATGAACTGTCTGCCGCAAGAAAAACGATTGCAGGAATACTTTCGGCACAGCCGGAAGAGATAATTTTTACATCGGGCGGTACGGAAGGAAATAATACGGCAGTACTTGGAGCGGCACACGCTCTGAAAAGAAGAGGAAACCGTATAGTTACGACTGCAATAGAACATTCTTCTGTTATGGAATCAATGCAGCAGCTTGAAAAGGAAGGTTTTGAAGTTGTGTATCTTTCGCCGGATTCGTGCGGCAAAGTTAAAACAGAGGATATCTGTCGTGCGATAACGAAAGATACGATACTTGTCAGCATAATGGCGGTGAATAATGAGATCGGGTCAATACAGCCGCTTGGAAGTGTACGACGTGCGATTGATGCAGTTTCCTCGCCGGCACTGTTCCACTCTGATGCGGTTCAGGCATTTATGAAAATGCCGCTCGTTCCCAAAAGGTACGGTATAGACCTGATGACAGTAAGCGGTCATAAAATTCATGCTCCGAAAGGTGTTGGAGCTTTGTATGTGAGAAAAGGAGTCAGAATACTTCCTTTACATTTCGGAGGATTACAGGAAAGAAAAATTCGTCCTGGAACAGAATCTGTTCCGCTGATATGTGCAATGGGTGTTGCAGCGGCAGAAATGAAAGAAAATTCCGGACGTGAAAAAATTGTCCGTTCGCTGAATGAATACTGCCGCAAACGCCTGTCGGAAATAGAAGGACTGATATTCAATTCCGATAAAGAGTGTCTTCCGTATATAATAAACTGTTCTATTCCCGGACTCAGATCCGAAACAGTACTGCATTTTCTTGCTGAAAGGAATATATTCATCTCCAGTGGGTCTGCCTGCGCAAAAGGTCACAAAAGCCATGTGCTGACCGCATTGGGATTATCTGACAAAAGAATAGATTCTGCTTTGAGAATAAGCTTTTCAGAGAATAATTCGACGGAAGAAATTGATTTTCTTGTGAAATCTTTGGAAAATGCCATTTTGACTCTTGCAAGAAAGCGCTGAAAGTGATAGAATTTTAGGGATGATGATTTGGAAGGTGAGAATTCTTTTATGAAGGAAGTTATTCTGATAAAACTCGGTGAAATAGTTCTCAAAGGACTGAACCGAAAAAACTTTGAAGACCGCCTGATAAAAAATATAAAACATCGGCTGCATTTCATAGGACCGTGTAAGGTAAAAAATGCTCAGTCTGCCATTACCGTTACGCCGATTTTTGATGATGTAGACATAGAAGATGTTGCCTATTGTATTTCAAAAATATTCGGCATAGCAGCTTTTTCCCGAGCCTGTGCGGTAGAAAAGGATATTGAGGTAATAAAGAAATCAGCAGGCGAATATCTTGCCGATCATTTCGGCAGAATAAGCAGCTTTAAAGTTGAGGCAAAGCGTTCGGATAAGAAGTTTCCTTTCACTTCGCCGGAAATTGCAAAAGAAGTCGGCGGATACCTCGCAGACCTCTATCCGGAAGTTGCGGTAGATGTGCATAATCCTGATGCGGTTGTTACAGTCGAAATACGTGACGATGCGGCATATATACATTCAGAAGTGTTCAGGGGTGCAGGCGGAATACCTGTCGGTACAGGAGGAAATGGAGCAATACTTATCTCCGGCGGAATAGACAGCCCTGTCGCAGCTTATATGATGGCGAAAAGAGGAATAGAACTGACAGCAATACATTTTGCAAGTCCGCCATATACAAGTGAACGTGCGGAAGAAAAGGTTGTCAGTCTCCTGAAAAAAGTTTCTGAGTACAGCGGAAAAATGAAAATGTATACAGTTCCGTTTACGAAGATACAGGAGGAAATCAGGGATAAGTGTCACGAAGAATACTTCACTATAATAATGAGAAGATTCATGATGATGATAGCCCAGAAAATAGCCGCTGAAAATGATTGTCAGGCTCTGATAACAGGCGAAAGCCTCGGACAGGTTGCAAGCCAGACTATAGGAGCTATTGCCTGTACTGATGAAGTTTGCAAAATGCCTGTGTTCAGACCGCTTATAGGCATGGATAAAGAGGAAATTATCAGTATCTCACGAAAGATAGATACTTTTGATATATCAATACAGCCGTATGAGGACTGTTGTACAGTGTTCACTCCGAAACATCCCCGTACACGTCCCGTGCTGAAAAATGTTATCGAAGAACAAAACAAAATAGATTACGAGCCTCTTATAGCAGAAGCCGTTGAAAACGTGAAAATTACCGAGATTTAAAAATGGAAGGGAGAGAATTAGTATTGAATACAGAATTGTATTTTCCGAGAGAGGGAAATTCTTTCGCAGAAACTACTGATGTTGATTTTGAATATACAGTGAGACAACTGGCGGATATTGATATAAATATTCTGTACAAAACAGAAGTCAATCTGACTAAGAGCAGTATTAAGGAGGCTTTAAAAGAATCCGCAAACGGAGATGATAAGATAAAACTTGTTATTGTTGCAGATGCCATAAAAACCGATGACGATGAAAAAGCACAGAAAGTTTTTGACGATCTTGGCATTGAAGGACGTATAAGACGAATGGATGTCGATGTCGTAAATCATTCGAGCGAAGGACAGATAAAAAAGCCTGATCTGAAATTTTCTGCACCCACTGCTGTTGAAGTGGTTGACGGATCGCCTGTTCTTTTTATTGACGATAAGGAAGACCCTGTTATTGTTGAAGAAGAAATTGAGGAAGAACCCGAAGTAGCAGAAGAAGAGGAAACTGTTTCCAAAGAAGAAACAAAGAAAAATTTTGCAGCGTTTGCCGCAGAAAAAAACGGTATGCTTGTAATATTGATGCCGTCAGCTGAATTCAGCGGCGTTGACCTGAGTGTAATGTTGTACAGTGTTGCAACAAGTCTTGCAAATCCGAAAAAAAATGACGCATTCTGGAAAAGATTCATTCCAGTTTCTGGTGATTCACCGTTTGACGTTATACGCAAAGTTATTCTTATGCTTGCAATATGCACATTTATCGTTTCGTCATGTATGCTTGTGAATATACTTGTGATACGTCCGGCAATAAATGACAGCACAACAAGCAATATCAGAGGAATGCTTGTTGAGGAAGATGAAAGAGACGAACAGGGAAATGTTATCACAAAGAAACCGACCGATGGTTCGGAGGGTACGCTTGTGGATTTCAGCAGACTTTTGAGCGAAAACCCTGATACAGTCGGATGGGTAACAGTGCCGAATACTATGATAGATTACGTTGTTGTTCAGGCACCGGAAAATGAAGACCATGAGTACTATCTGTACAGAGATTTCTACGGAAATTATGATAACTATGGTACAGTTTTCCTTGATTACCGCAGTAAGATGGATTCCAAGAATCTCATACTCCACGGTCATCATATGCAGGATGGCAGAATGTTCGCAAATCTTAAATTCTTTGAAGATTTCGACTTTTATAAGAAAACTCCGACACTTACATTCAACACGATATACGAAAAGAGTGAGTGGAAAATAATATCTGTATTCAAGACAAATACTCTTGAATATCAGGGTGATTTCTTCAATTATCTTCGTGGAGATTTTGAAAGCGATTACGATTTTCTGAATTTCGTGTACGAATTAAGAGAGCGTTCGATGATAGACTGCCCCGTAAGCGTAAACGAAAATGATACGCTTGTGACACTTTCAACTTGCACATACGATTTTTCGGAATTCCGTCTTGTTGTTGTTGCAAGAAAAGTCAGAGACGGCGAAGATACAACTGTAGATGTATCAAAGGCAAAACAGAATCCGGATACACTTTATCCTGATATATGGTACTATACTTTTGGCGGTGAAAAACCTGATGTTACCTCGTTCCAGGATGCTTACAACAATAACAAAATAGACTGGTATGACGGAAAGAAGAAAAACTGGTCAGATAAGGATGACGAGGCACTTGAGAAAGTACTCAAAGAGGGCAGAGAAAATGCTATCAAGGGTATGAAAGAGTATATTGAGAAGAAAAAGTATGCCAAAAAAGAAAAACAGCAGATCGAAGATCTTATGAACCAGTATATTGAACTTATCAATACTGCAAAGAGCGGTTCGGAGATTAATCAGCTTTACGAAAATGCTCTCAAGCAATTCGATGAGTTTAAGACAGCAGATCAGGTTAAAGAGGAAAGCGATGTTATGGAAAGAGCGGCGTCTGCCCTTGAACTTAGCAACAAGAAAGAGAGCGCAAAAGTTGAGCTGCATAATTCCATAGCAGGAAACAGTTACCGTCCGACACAAATAACTCAGGTTAATAAGATATTTGATGAGTATAACAAGAAGATAGATGCGGCTAAGACTATCGAGGAAGTAAACAAGCTGCAAAAAGAAGGCGTGACCAAGCTTTCCAAGATAAAGACAGATTCAGAGCTTAAAGAACAGGAAGAGTCCAAGAAGGCAGCAGAAGAAAGTTCTAAAGCAGAGGCAAGCAGGATAGCAGAGGCAAGCAGGATAGCAGAGGAAAGCAGGATAGCAGAGGAAAGCCGTAAAGCAGCAGAGGAAAGTTCCAAAGCAGCCGAAGAAAGCAAGAGGGCAGCCGAGGAAAGTCGTAAGGCAGAAGAAAGCCGTCTTGCAGAAGAAAGCCGTCAGGCAGTTGAACGTGAGAAAGCTGAATTTGAGCAGACTAAAAAGGATGCTGTCTATGAGATCAGTAACTACCTTGACTCTGATAATTATTACGATGAGCAGCTTCGTACAATCAACTCTATCATTGATAAGTATACAAGATTCATAAATAACTCTACAATGCTGAGTTCGGTATACACAAATATTTCCAATGCTAAGAGAGAACTTGATGCTGTTAAGACATCTGAGCAGATAGACAGCGAAAGATCGTCAGCACCTGTACCTGTTTCGTCTGAACCTGAACCGGTTTCTTCTGAGCCTGTTTCATCCGAACCCGAATCATCTGTTCCGGAAGAATCGGATATAGAAGAATCGTCACAGGAAGAGCCGGAGGTGCCCTGATTGAATTACGATATAATCTTTTATCTTTCGGGCAAGACCTCTCAGCTTCAGTACCGTATACAAAAATCACTCGAATCGCCGTCACTGACTTTCAAAAGCGCCTGTGCGGCATTGGAACAGAAAGAACTTGAGGAAAAACTTTCTCAGGCAATAAAGGAAAACAGTCTGGTATTTATCGTTGGTGAACAAAATAGCTCGGAACAGAGCGCAGAACAAGTTCTCGAAAAGGTTATAAATTCCCGAAATGACAATATTTCTTCGGAGAAAATAAAAACAGACGGCGGTTTCTGTGAGATAAAAACTGTCGGGGAGCAGAGCATAATCTTTCTCCCCGATGATACGGAAAAAACAGAAAAAATTATGCCTGAACTGAAAGAAAAGCTTGCAAAGAAATACAAGCTGAAATTTCCGGTACATGACAAAGTGAAAATTGATGATATAACAAAGGAGCTTGACCGTACTATGGGAGGTATAAACCGTGTTAAACTGGACAGGACAGGAATAAATGCCGAAAGAAAACTTCGCAGCCAATTGAAAAAACTGAAAATAACAATAGCAGTTTTGCTTGTGCTTGCAGCATTACAGATGGGTGCAGCATCGTATCTTTTTATTTCGCAGATGTAAAGCAAAAAGTGCCGCATAAAACGGTTATCATAAAAGGTCGCTCTTGGTGAGGGTGACCTTTTTTGCTAATGATATAGTTTTATTATCGTGTTGTGACAGGATGTAACTTTTTGCTGATTGCGTATTGAAAATGATATGTTTTTTTGTTGCGGAAAAACAAAATTAGTCTGTATCAGTGGTTAAAATGTTGCTCTTTTGGTTTTTGTGTGTTATAATATCGAAAGGATAGAACAGATGAGGATGGTGGTTTTGTGACAGACAGTATGTTTTCCGGAGTTCCAAAACGAGTGAACCCCGATTATTCAAATTGGAATGATGAGGAAAAAGAAAATGTTCTGCCGGAACAGACCGTCATTTCAGAATCTCAGTTTTCTTCTGAAAATCATGCAGAATATGAACCGGCTTACCAAAATGCTTATTCCGGAGGTTATGATATGAACAACTATAACAATAATGGCTACAATAACGGCGGTTATAATAACGGAGGTTATAACAATGGTTACAACAACAGTTACAACAACAGTTACAA
>CACXGC010000043.1 GCA_902767155.1 uncultured Ruminococcus sp.
AGGTTTTTGCTCTGTTTCTGCATTTTTCCTTGCACTTATTATACCATATTTTATCATGAAACTCTACTGTTTATCAGTATTTCGGGAATTTGGGGAAGATTAAAGCAGAGACTAATTATTATTGTTGAATTTTTGCAGAAAAGGGTGATAAAATGAAAGAAAATGAGGGAATATTTCTGCCGTTTCCGTCGTCAGGTTTTTTTATGGCTTTGCCGTCATGTATGACAGGAAAGAATGTGAAAAGAGCGGATAGTATAAGGAAAGCGGATTTTGCTGTACTTGACGACGAAGAAAAAACAGTTGTCAGAAGTATGCTTCCGGTAGTTTCTTTGAAACCGGACAGGTTTTCCAGAAAACACTGAACCGACATTAAAGGAACAGTGTGGAATTTTTTTCTAATTATGCAATATATAGAAATTTGCGCTGAATGTGACTTTAATTTTATGCAAATGTATAATTATGTTTCAAAAATACACATTGTATCAGGCTGGAATTATCTTAAATAGTACATTATGACAAAAATATGCAATCAAAATCAAACAATATGACTAAAATATGTTATTTTATAAAAAAGCCATTGTATTTTGTTTTTTTTTGTGATAAAATAACAAAAAGGATATTATAACTTAGGGCGTTTGTACAAAATAACCCAGCGGTCATAGTTCCGACCGATGGGTTTTCTGTTTCGTACCTTTGAGTTATCCGACAGTCAGAGAAAAATTTTTTAAGAGTGTGGTGTATTTATGAAAACAGTAGCTACAGTACTGCAAATCACCAGAGGCTTGCTTATTCTCACAAATGCAGAATATGATAAGCCGGAAGGCGGTTTTGCCGTAAAAAACAGAAAGACAAGCATGCCTACAAAATTCAGTGTTCCTCAGATTTTTGAACTGAATGATTCTCTGAAGGATCATCCTTATGAAAAGGGAGAGGAACTCGCCGCTTTTGTAAAACGCTGCGCCGAAAGTGTGGAAATGACTCTCGGTGATGTTTTCATCGGCATCGAGGATGAAGATGTCCTCATTACAAAGGAATATAAGCATGCTCCGGCAAAAGAAAAACTTCTGCCGACTTTTGCAAGAGTAGAGGCAGAAAACGTACTTCATCAGGAAGTTGAAAAGTATACGATACTTAACTATGAATATGGTCAGCAGTATGGTAAGCAAAACAAGTCTGACGAAATCTCGGCATCTTTGTTCGCAATGAATACCGGTATGCTTACAGACCTCAGAGCTGCTTTTGAAAATGAGGGTATTCGTATCGTTAAAGTCGTTCCGCCGATTGCCGGTATGCTCCATACCTGTAAGGCAGACGTTAACTCGGCTACAAGAGCAGTCGCTGTTATCAGTATGGACTTCGCTGCCACCCGTCTTGTGGTTCTGCATAACGGTGCGCCTGTGTTCCAACAGTCTTATTCAAGCGTTCTTGAAGATATCGCCGAATTGTTCTCGCTTGATTTCGGTATGAGCAAAATGGGCGCTATCGACCTTATCCGTCAGGAAGGTGTCGGCGTATGTGATAAGTGTAAGTCTCCATCTACACGTAAACAAACTGCAACAATGCTCGATAATGCCGCAGGTGAAATAGTAAGAAATCTCCGTATGGTAATTTCAACAAAACGTATGGATATCGACGAAATCGTACTCGTTGATGCACTTGCAAAACTGCCGAATATTGACAAGTACTGCAAAAAGGTAGGTCTTACCGCTCCGATTGAGAAAATCGAGAGAATTTTTACGGGCGGATCAAAACTGCCTGAAACAGAACCGTCTGCAAATGAAAAAGGTTACGATTTTAACTCGTTCATTACCCTTAACGGCGTTCTGACAATGCCTCTCGCAGATGCAAACCTGCTGATGGGCGAAACAAACATACTTACCGCTATGAGCAATGAAAACAGCTCAAAGCTCGGTAAGGCAATTACAGCCTTTGCCGGTGTTGCCGCTGCTATATGGATGATAGCTATCCTCGCATGGTGGGGCGCAATGGAAATGAGAGTTAAGAGCGATAATGCACAGCTCGTTGACTCAAGATACCAGCAGGCTAAGACGCTTATAGAACAGGAAGAATTCTGGACAAAGCAGAAACAAAACATGGAAAAGAATGTTGAAATGCTGCCGAACACAAATCTGAAATCAGCAGATGTTGTTAAGGAATTTTTCACTCAGGTAAGAGACAAGGTTACAAGCTGTACAGAATTCAATATGGACAGCAATAAACATACTATATCTACAAACCTCAATTTCCAGGCAGATAACCTTAAATCATTTGGTGAGTTCAAGGCAAAACTTAACACCGAAGGTTATTTTGAACTTGATGAAGCAGTAAACGTATCTACATATCAGGATAAGTCAAAAGGCGGCGCAAATCCGCTGCTGCTCGAAAGAGTTCAGGCTACTGTGAATATTACAGAAGCAACTATTGCTGCCGCTGACGAAAAAGCAGCAGAAGAAAAGGCAGCTAAGGAAAAAGCCAAAGAGAATAAGGCAGTAACAAGCAGCGATAAGAAAGATGGTAAGGAAACTTCCGAAGCAAGCAGCGCAAGCAGTGATGCAAGCAAGGCAAGCTGAGAAAAAAGACGGAGGTAAATAATAATGAACAAGAAACAATCAATGACAATTCCTACATTTGTGTGGGTTCTTATAGGTATAATAGTGGTAAGTATCATATTCCTTATTGCTGTTCATATCCCATTTACCGGTAAGATTGACAAATATAATAAGGATCATGCTTCTGCAACATCCCTTATAGAGCAGTATAAGGACTATCTTGCACGTGCAGCAGAGGTTCAGAGCAATATCGACCAGATGATGAAGGAATGTTCCGAAATGAATGAAGAACTCACTATCAATGCTTCAAAAACAACTGACGATTTCAGAGTTATGCTCCAGAATCTTGATTACGATCTCTCTACCCTCAGCGTAACAAAGGGCAGAGCAGACAGCAAGGGTCGTGTTTCAGCAACAGGTGACCCGCTCTATGTTACAACTATCCGTTATGCTTTTACAGCAAATGAAACAAAACTGCTGGATACTCTTAAATATTTCGAGAGTGAATCAAACGGTGCGTATTTCGTAAGCAAACTGTCAGTTAAAGAAGAAACAACAACAAATAAAAATCAGACCGCTGAATCCGGTCAGACACAGGTTTCTCAGCAGTCGATTTCTTCCGCCGGCAGACTCTATTCAGCAACACTTGAAATACAGCTTTACTACTTCGATATGTCTAAGAATAAGGCTGCACTCGCTGCAAGCAAGATAAGCAAAGCTGCCGCTTCTTCATCAAAGGCAAGCGCATAATCTGACGGGGTGTTTTTATGCAGCCTATCAATTATCTGACATCTCCGGCAGGAATCGTGTGGACAATAATATGTGTTCCTCTGGGGTTTGTTCTGACAGCACTGGCGTATTTCATAATAAACCGCATACCGGCAAAATGGCTTTGTGATTATGATGATGAACCGTCAGAAGAACTGCTGTCCGGAAAACGTGTTGATTATCTGCCGTCAGGCATAGTGATATCGGTTGTGATGTCACTGTGTCTGGTGCTGTGCAGACTTCAGTTCAATAAGGGATATACGATATACTTTGTTGTGCTTTCACTTATCATATTCGTGTGTCTGCTTATTGCAATCGCCGATTTTAAATATCAGATCATTCCTGACGAATTTACAATAGCTGCCGGCGTTCTTGCCTTGGGCGTTACAGTGTATGATCTGGTTCGCGGCTATCATATATTTCATTTCGTATGGTGGTCGCCTGTACTTGGCGCAGTTATCGGTGCTGCGTCGATGTTGATTATAAATTTCATAGGTATGCTTGTGTATAAACGTGACGGTATGGGATTCGGAGATGTTAAGCTGTTTCTTGCTCTCGGTATTCTTACGGGTTTCCCCGGTACGATATATACATTCATTATTTCGATTCTCACAGCCACGGTTTTCTTTGTGGCGATTATATTGATATCAAAAATTGTACATAAAGACGCAGAACAGCCTGAATATGCTGCAACGGATGATATCAGCGGAAAGGAAGAACAGAGCCCGGAGTTTGAAAAGGTTTCCACAGGTACGGAAACAGTCCCCTCGGATGAGTCTGAAATAAAAAAGGTTTCCGCCGATACGGCCGCTCCATCAGATGATGAGAGCAAAGAAAACGCTCAGGATGATGACATAGGTTTCGGGTCTTATCTTGCGTTCGGACCGTATATCGCAGCAGCAGTTACAGTCTATATAGTTCTGTTCGATACTGTACAGTTTTTGGCACAATTGTATCTGAATTTATTCTAAGTGATTGGGAGCTGAAAATATGAAAGCGGGTAGCTTGAAGATAGGACAAATCCTGATTAATTCGGGAGATATTACCCAGGAACAGCTTGATGAGGTGCTTCTGAAACAGAAAACCAGCAAAAAGCGTATTGCTGATATCCTGATAGAGGACGGAATAGTTACCGAACAACAGGTTTGTAAGGCTCTTGAAAAGCAGCTTTTTATTCCGTATATAGATCTGGATACGATCACTGTACCGGATGAACTCGGCGGTGTTATTCCTGAGGATATGGCACAAAAACATATGGTCATTCCAATTGAACAGGAAGGTCGTTTCCTTACAGTAGCAATTGCTGACCCGCTGAATTATCAGGGACTTAAAGATATTTCAATCGCAACAAAAATGAAGGTTAAGCCGGTTATCGGTGAGGCTTCAAAAATAAGCGTAAAACTTCGTGAAATGTATGCCGCTCAAAAGGCTATCGACGATGCAAAAGAATTCCTTGAAACAAAGGGCGGCAAGTCTAAGGCACAAATCGAGGCCGAAGAAGCAGCAGCTCAGGATGCATCAGCAAATGACCAGCCGATCATCCGTTTCGTAAATAACATGATAGAAGAGGCTATTTTTACAAAAACCTCCGATATTCATATCGAACCGATGGAGAAATGTCTTCGTATACGTTTCCGTATCGACGGTAAACTTACTACTTACATGGAAACTGCTCCGGAACTTATCCCTTCGGTAACTTCACGTATAAAGTTTATCGGCAATATGAACATAGCCGAAAAACGTATCCCTCAGGACGGTCGTATAAACTACCGTGTTGCAGGAAAAGACATAGACTTCCGTATATCCGTTCTTCCCAGCCTCTTCGGCGAGAAGATAGTTATGCGTATTACGACTTCTCTCGGTATGGAACTTAAAAAGCAGAATATAGGCTTCCTTCCGGAGAATCTCGAAAAATTTGACCATCTCGTAAAAAGCCATCGTGGTATTATTCTGGTTACGGGTGCAACAGGTTCAGGTAAATCAACAACGCTCTATACCGCTTTGCATGAAGTAATGGGCGAGGATATAAACATCATTACCGTTGAAGACCCTGTCGAGCAGATACAGCCCGGTATTACTCAGGTACAGGTTAATGAAAAAGCAGGTCTGACTTTTGCGGCTGCCCTGCGAAGTATTCTTCGTCAGGACCCGGATATTATCATGCTCGGTGAGATTCGTGACGGTGAAACAGCCGGTATCGCTGTTCAGGCGGCTATTACCGGACACTTGGTTCTTTCAACACTCCATACCTACGATGCACCAAGCTCGGTTGCCCGTCTTATAGATATGGGTATCGAGGGCTACATGGTATCTTCTGCGCTTCTTGGAATCATCGCACAGAAACTTGCCCGCAGACTTTGCAACAGCTGCAAGGAACGCTATGAGCCGGATCAGAACGAAAGAATAGGTCTTATGATAAAACCCGGAGATACATACGAACTCTATCGTCCGGTGGGCTGCGATAAGTGCAGCAAAAAAGGCTACAAGGGACGTATCGCAGTGCATGAGGTAATGATGCTTACGACCGGACTGAAAAGAGCAATCACCGAAGGCAAAAGTACCGATGAACTCAGAGATCTTGCTATCGCTGAGGGTATGATACCAATGAAGGAAAATGTACGTATAGACGTGCTCAAGGGCCTGACTTCCTATGAGGAATATATCGACATGACGATCTCAAATGACTAATGAGATCTGCATATACAGTGTATTATACACAAATTCTATAAAAAGAATGGGGTAGATTAATAATGGATTTTTATAGCCTTGTCAAAGAAGCTGTAAACAAGGGTGCATCCGATATCCATATTGCGTCCGGTAACCATCCGGCGTATCGTTTGCACGGTAATATCTTCTTTACAAACGACCCGGCACTGAATGAAGCTGAGGTAACGGCGATCATTAAAGCAGTATTGAATCAGTCAAGATTTGAGACTTTCCTGCAAACAGGTGAAGCCGATGCGGCTGTTGAAATTGGTGAGTGCGGACGTTTCAGAGCAAATGCTTTCAGACAGCGCAGCGGTACTTCTCTTATTCTCCGTGTTATCAACAGCGTTGTTCCGGAACTTTCAACACTGAGCCTCCCGAATTCTATAAGAAAAACTCTTGACCTTAACTCCGGTCTTGTTCTTGTATGCGGTCCTACCGGTTCGGGTAAATCAACAACTCTTGCGGCTCTTATCAATGAAATCAACAAGTATAAGAGTAAGCATATTCTTACAATCGAAGACCCTGTTGAGTTTCTGCACTCTCCTAAACGCTGCGTAATCAATCAGAGAGAAATCGGTCTCGACAGCCGAAGCTATCCGATGGCACTGAGAGCCGCCATGCGTGAAGACCCTGATATCATTCTCGTCGGCGAAATGCGTGACCGTGAGTCTATTCAGATCGCTCTTACCGCAACTGAAACAGGTCACTTGGTATTCTCGACAGTACATACTGAGGGTGCTGCAAAAACTCTTGACCGTCTTGTCGATATCTTCCCGCCGGATCAGCAGCAGCAGATCAGAGTTCAGCTCTCTACATCACTTAAAGCCGTTATTTCTCAGCGACTTCTTCCAAAGGCATCGGGCGGACGTATCGCAGCTTTTGAGATAATGTTCGTAACAGGCGCTATCAGTAACCTTATCCGTGAAAATAAAGTTGCAAACATTCAGCAGTCTATCCAGCTCGGTCAGCAGTACGGCATGATAACAATGAGCAAGAGTATAGATAACCTCCTCGCTCAGGGTCTCATTACAGAGCAGGTTGCAAAGGCATGGAACTTTGATGTCGGCGATACAGATGCCAGAAGATAAGGAGTGAACTGTCTTGAAATACAAATATGTGGCGATGAACGCCAGAAATCAGAAAAAAGAGGGTGCGATTGAGGCCGAAACACAAAATCAGGCAGTCAGTATTCTTCGTGAAAAAGGTCTTATCGTTCAGGAAATCACCGAAGCAGGCGGTTCTGATGCTCCTACAAGTATATGGCAGATGGATCTCAGCGGTGACGTGCATAATAAAAAGATTGCAAAGAAAACTCTGCTTATGCTCTTCAACCAGCTTGGTATGATGATGAAAGCAGGTATCAACCTCTCAATGTCAATGCAGATCATGATCGACTCTGAAAAAGATGTCGGTATGGTAAAAATCCTGCGTGAGATAAATGAGAACCTGTACAACGGTTTTACTTTGTCACAGTCTATGAAAAACTTCGTGGGTTTCCCCGGCGTTTATATCAGTATCGTTGAAGCAGGTGAGGCAAACGGTCGTCTTGACAGTGCTTTTGAACAGTGTGCGCTTATCTGTAAAAAGGATATTGCTCTCTCTGGTAAACTTAAAAGTGCATTCACATACCCGATTTTCCTTATCGTGCTGGTTGTTGCCCTCGTTATTATTCTCTGCGGTTTCGTATTGCCGACATTTAAGGATACATACGCGTCGTTCGGTGCGGAACTTCCGGGATTGACGGTTGCCCTTATGGGATTCTCTGACGTTCTTCTCGGTTATTGGTGGCTGTTTATTATAATCGCAGGCGTTATTGCATTTGCATTCATTACCCTTAAAAAGAGCAGCGAGGAATTTCAAATGTTCCTTGCAAAGGTTTCACTGAAAATTCCGCTCGTTGGTCCTATCGTCCGTCAGGGTGCACTTGCACGTTTCTGCCGACTGATGTCTACACTTACAGATGCAGGTATCCCTATCCATAAATCTATGGCACTTGCAAGAGATGCAGTTCCGAATATGTTCGTAAAACAGGAAGTGCAGGCCGTTCTTGATGATGTGCAGATAGGTGTTACGATCAATGAGGCTATGGCTAAACATACAGTGTTCGATGCGATCCTTGTATCAATGGTTCGTGTTGGTGAGGAATCAGGTATGCTTGGTGACTCACTCTTCAAAATGGCTGAACTTTTTGAGGAACAAAGCGATGAATCTACCCAGAAACTTACAGATGCTATGACACCTATCATGACAGTTGTTATCGGTGTCGTTGTTGGTACGGTCGTTGTTGCTATGATCATGCCGATGTTCGGTATGTACAGCGTTATCGGTGAAACTACCGGTACATCGTGATGATCGGAAGTGTTACGTTCAAAAAACGGTGCATTGCATGGTGCAGTGCATCGTTTTTTGCGTGTGTGAAAGCATTGAAATAATTTTACGGTTATAACAACCAAATATATACCTCGAAATTTGTGCAAATTAGAAAATAAAAAAACTTTAAAAAAAAAACATTTTGTAGTATAATGGGAATAGGTAAATGTGTGTGAATACTGTGAGAATTTATAAAGGCAAGTATCAGAGGAGTGTGTGCTTATGAAAAAAATGACAAGGACAGTAAGAAAAAAAATCAGGTCTAAGAAAGGTATGACCCTTGTTGAAATACTCGTTGGCGTAACAATAGTCGTTATCGTTTTTGCATCAACTTTGGGCGCAATGGTTACCGGATATACTACGACTTTGTTTAATGCGGATGAAAATCGTTCCGCAGTTCTTAATTCATCAGTCAATGAAATAGTGCTTAATACTGTTCGTAAAGCAAGAATATCAGACGGCGATGCTGCTTTGGAAATGATCGATGCTATGGCGAACTATGATCCTGAATCAGCTACAGGCTCCGATACAGTAGGCGCAGCAGTTATGGCAGCGGTGGCAACTCAGGTTCCGGAAGCGGTTTTTGTTCAGCCGCAGGATGACGGAATGGGCGGTTATACAGCTGATTTTTCCGAAGGTGAAAGCTATCAGTTTACAATTCTGCCGGAAAAACAGTCTTCGTTGTCATTCATTGAGGCAGGTAAAGATGATCTGGTTATAACAGGTATGACTATCAAAACGTGCTTTGAATCTGCAAAGGGTTCTATAACTTATGAAGCATTTATACCGTATGCAAAGTGATGGAAAGGAGTATAGCCGTGAAAAAGTTTGAAAAGTTTAAAAGCAAAAAGGGCTTTACATTCGTAGAACTGATTGTGACTGTTGCTATAATGTCCATTACCGCCGGTATGGGTATCGGTATATTTGCATCTACGATCAGAAACTACTCTGAGGCATCTGTTACCGCTATGCAGCAGGGAAATGCTCTCGAAATAGAAAGATTTATAGTGGATCAGGCAAGGGTTTGCTCCTCTATGTATTTTATCGACAATTCCGTCGCAGCAGAGGCTGAACTTTCCAGCGATACTCACTGGGTTAACAATTCGGGACAGCTTGATGCTGAAAATACCGATTGCGGTTACCTGGTAATGAGACCGGACTGGCCGCAGGTTTTCTACAAGAGCAATGTCAGAAATAATGCCGGCGAAATAGTTGAAGGTCCTGAGTTTGCTGTAACAGGTGTTGAAAGTATTGAGCTTAGTGCGGTAAAACAGAAAACTACTACTGAAGAAACATCAGAAGATTGTTTCTACTACCTTAACTATGCAATAAATATGGTGGACGGCTATTCTATAAAGGGTGCTGTTATCATGAACAACTGCAAAAATATAAGCTCCGAATATTCCGAAGGTTATATCGAGACAGCTGATGAAGAACCTTTTGTTATAGAACATAATGACCTTACAAAGGGCTTAGGTTTCCTGCTCAAATAATTAAAAAATGCGCCGCATGGTTTTTGTGAACCGTGCGGCATTTTTACATTATATGCAGTAGTCCCCTCCGTTGGAATCGGATTCGTCAATAATATCCTGCAAAGTGATTCCGTCAAGATAGTCTGTTACAGCTTTGTACAATCCTTTCCATATGGGCAAGGTCAGACATTCCGCCTGTTGCGGACAGTCATTAACTTCAAAGTCAAGACAGGAAACAGGCGCAAGAGAACCTTCTGTCAGTCTGAGAATTTCTCCTACAGTATATTTTGACGGCGGTTCAACAAGCATATAGCCTCCCTGATATCCACGGCTTGTGCGAAGAAAACCTGAACGGTTTAAAAGCGGTATTATCTGTTCAAGATATTTTTTCGATATGTTCTGACGCTCAGCAATGTCTTTCAGGGAAATATACCCATCCGAATGGTGAATCGCAAGATCAAGCATCATTCTGAGTGCATAACGCCCTTTGGTTGAAATTTTCAATCTTTTCACCTCCCATTATTGCTTCATAATACCCCTATTATACTACGTAATTAGTATGAATTGCAATACCTGAATTTGTTAATAATGTGGGTTGTATTGAAATGACGAAAAAATGTGCCGCAAGTGACAATCCTCGGCGTGAATTTTTTGGAAAAGCGGTTGACAGATTTGAGAAAAAGTGTTAGAAGATGCGCAGACGAACGATAGGATAGTCTGCTGAAGACTAAAAAGCCTCTATAATTACGACTACAATAACTTCCCTTATATCGGTATTTGTATTAACTTTGTGAAACAAATAATATGACAAGTTTGAATGAAAATTTGTCAAGAATACTTGACAACTCATGTAGAATATGATAGAATATAGTCATTGAAACAGTGTTGGTGAGGCTGCAATGGATAAAAAAGAAATTTTGCGGAAAAATAAAGAACAAAATCGCAGCAGTCTCGACGAAAGAGAAAGACGTGTGTATAATTTTTCTTTCGGACTCGGCGCAGTTGTTGTGGGAGCGCTTTGTCTGGTGTTCAGCGTTTACAGAGCCGTTAACCATGAACCGTTTTTTGAGTTTGCCGCAATGATAACTGCTTACCTGTGTACAACCTTGCTGTATCAGTTTAAAAATCTGAGAAAAATGCGCTATCTCCTTGCAGGAATCGTAACCGGTGCCGCTGCACTTGGCTGTAGTGTCATGTTCTTTGCGGTGTGATACAATGAAAGATATCGTGTTTGAGAATAAACTTCGTGTCGCTCGTGCAGAAAAAAGAATATCACAGGGCGACCTTGCGGAAATGGTCGGCGTTTCGCGACAGACTATAAGTTCTATCGAAAATAATCAGTTCTGCCCCAGTGCAAAGCTTGCACTTCTTCTGTGCATTGCACTTGATAAGAAGTTTGAAGAGCTTTTTTTCTTTACTGAAAGCGAATAATTTGTCTATAAGTTTTTTAAATCTTCATATACATTCCTCCTAAAAAGCAGAAATTCCCGTTCATAAGGACGGGGATTTTCTGTTTTTACAGAAGATTTTGAAGCTCTACTATCTCGATTTTTCTGTAGCCTGTGCGCAGAATACCTTCCTGTACAAGACTGTTTACAAGCTTGCTGACTGTTACTCTTGTAGCACCTATCATACTGCCAATCTCCTCATGAGTGGCATATATGATATTGCTTCCTGTCTGTACCGCAGTTTCGTAAAGATAGGTGCATAAGCGGTTTCTTGCACTCAGAAAAGCTATAGAATCTATCTGCGACGATAATATCCTGATAGTTTCAGCCTGCATACGCAGAAGTTCAAAAGCTGTCTGCGGATTGTGTCTTATTATATCCGTCAGTACGTTTCTGTTTACCGTTACAAGCTCGCTGCGTATAACTGCCTTGGCTGATGACATCCTCTCCCGTCCGTCAAAAAAAGCAGCTTCCCCCAAAATTGAACCGCTCTCTATAACAGAAAGCGTCTTTTCTGTTCCGCTCTCAGAAGTGATAAATATTTTTACTCTCCCTTTTTTCAGATAGTAAAAATATTCCGCTTTATCACCCTGAGAATAAATTATCCTCCCTTTATCGAATATTCTTACCATCGGCATTGACTCGAAAATTCCTGTTATAGTACTGCTGTTTTTGCTGATAAATTCACGTGTCATTTTTTATTCCTTTCGTCTTGATACTCTGCTGTAATTATGTTGTGACATACTCCCGCCGCCTACGCTAACGCTTAGAGGTGGGGGCTTCTCGCTCAAGTACGGCAACCCGTACAGTATCAACGAGCTATCCCCGTGTGTCCCACGGTTATGATAGATTTGTCCGCAAAAC
>CACXGC010000044.1 GCA_902767155.1 uncultured Ruminococcus sp.
TGCTCATAAGTTCACTTCCTTATGAACACATTATGCCATATTTAAACACTTTTGTCAATGTTTTTGGCACTTATTTTGTTACTCCATGATAAAAAATCAAACATCTTTCCTCATCCGACAAAAAATTACAGCAAATCACCCCAAAAACCATTATTCGACATTTCCACGGATATGATAATACCACCAATAACAAAAAATTTCAAGTAAGAAAAAGAAAAATATTTGATTATTGCAATTATTCTTCCAAGATTATATAATATTATGGAAACAACTGAAAGGCGGTTTACAAAAATGAAATTAAAGCACATAAACAAGGTTCATCAGGGGGCATTTATCACCCGTTACAACATTGATTACGAATCCGAATACGGAAACAATAAAACTTATGAAATGATAAGCCGTAATCCGGAAATGAAAACTGCTGATGATCTACTCCACAGTAGTATAGACGCTGTTGTAATGATAATCCATGACGAAACCGGAGAAAAACTTCTTTTGAATCGTGAATTCCGTATGGCAGTAAACGGATGGGTATACAATTTTCCTGCCGGACTTATTGACAAGGGAGAAACTTTTTCTCAGGCAGCAATACGTGAACTTGATGAAGAAACCGGTCTGAAACTCGTACGTATAGACGATATATGGAAAGAAAGCTACTCAGCAGTAGGATTTTCCAACGAAAAAACTGTAGTCGTTCTGGGAACAGCTGTAGGCTCAATAAGACCGAGTGATTCGGATATGGAAGAAATAGAGGCAAAATGGTTCACTAAAGAAGAAGTACGCCAATTGCTTAAAGACGAGCTTTTTGCCGCAAGAACTCAGACATATTGCGCATTATGGTGCAAGTCCTGATTTATTGGATGTAACTGTGTAACTCGTCACAAAATTCTTTCATTTCCGAAACAGAGAATACATTCGTTTCGTTTCCGCTGACGACAATCAAATAACATTCGTTATGGTCAAACATTATTGTAACAGAATCAGTTGTGTACTTTGTACCATCCTTACGTGATATTTCCAACGGACTACTGTTCTTACCCTGAATTGTTACACAATCTCCCTTTTCTGAGAAATATTCTAATTTTTCTTCCGTCAGTTCGCTGTCTGACAGAATACTGCTATCTGAAACTACACCCAACACAATTATTGCTATTCTTTCAGTTTTTTCATCATCGAGTGCTGTTTCTTTTCCGGAAATTTTTGCTGTAACCTCAAATCCTACAGACTTTATTGATTTTGAAGAATTGTTTATAGGGAAAGAATAATCCGTGCCGACATTATTATCAATACTATCGACATTATTATCAATATCACCAACAATGTTATCCATCTTTGCGTCTTCTGCCGCCGGCTGTTCTTCTGCTTCATTGTTCTGAGTATCAGCTGTCTTTACACTGTCTGTAGTGTTTGTGCTGTCCGAAACATCATTTTCGTCAGCAACAGAGGTTTTCAAATCTTGTACAGTACTCGAACCGGAACTCAGATTCATCATAGGCATAAGAATATTTACCCCAATGATACCTATTACCAAAACCGCTGCCAATGCTGACAAAGACAATACCAGCCGCAAAAATTTATGTTTTTCCTCTTTTTTACTGCGTATCAGCTCGCTCATCTGATTTTCAAATCTGTCAGAAAATTTGTGCTTATCCGAACTGTAAATTTCGTAATCCGAACCATATTGTGTCACTGATTTTCTTATCAGCTCATCAAATTCTTTATCAGTCACAGAGTCCACTCCCCTTCAGCATTTTTTTCAGCGCCGTCTTTGCACGATGCAAGCGGATCTTAACATTTTCGATGCTTATTTCCAGTGCCTCTGCTATCTCCTTATCATGAAGATCGCAGAAATATTTCAGCATTATAACATCACCATATTTTTTGTCAAGTTTTTGTATCATGGAGAACAATGCTTTTCTCAATTCGTCAGTTTCATAGTCAATCGAAATATCAGAATCATCTTCCTCATCAAGATATATATCTTCGGTACTTACTTCACGCTTGCGACTGTTATAAATTCTGAATGAGGCATTCCTTACTGTAATAATCAGATAACTGCGTATTTGGTTACAATTCATCTGTCTCAATTTTTCAAAATTTCTTGCGAGAGATATGAACGAATCCGAAACCGCATCTTCTGCCGAAGGTTCATCTTTGAGTATGCTGTATGCACAGTGATACATACGATCTCTGTTTTCGATGTAGATAGTCTCAAAACTTTCTCTATCAGATTCATTTTCAAAAGAATTTAGTGCAATTATAAACATTTGTTGTCACCGCCTGACGATACTTTTCTGCCAAAAACAGTATGTTTTCTGACAAAATCTGCATAATTTTCATTATAAACCGAAAAAGCCTGATAATCAATACAACATCTTGAATTCCTGTTCTTTTTTTGTTATAATGCCTGTGTCACGATTGTAAAATATACACAAAAGGAAGTGTACCAAAAAATGAACTCTCCTTTAGCTGACCGATTAAGACCACAATGTATTGACGACATAGTTGGTCAGCATCATCTTATTGACGAAGGAAAACCACTCAGAAATATTATCGAATCGGGAAATATTCCGAATATGGTATTTTATGGGCCTTCCGGTGTTGGAAAAACAACACTTGCCTCTTTGATAGCAAAGAAAACGCACCGTTCCTTGCGTAAACTGAACGGCACAACAGCCTCTACAGCCGATATAAAAAGCATTTTTGAAGAACTTGACGGATTTGACGGTATAAACGGCATACTTCTTTATCTTGACGAGATACAATATTTCAATAAAAAGCAACAGCAGACCTTGCTTGAATATATCGAAAACGGAAGTATAACACTTATCGCATCAACAACAGAAAATCCGTATTTTTACGTTTACAGCGCTATTCTCAGCCGCTCGACCGTGTTCGAGTTCAAACCTGTCGAAAAAAAGGATGTTGTACTTGCCGTAAACCGTGCATACAAATATCTTGAAAAAGAATACGGAATTCAAGTTGATATAACGCCTGAAGCCGTTGAACATATTGCTTATGCATGCGGCGGCGATGTGCGAAAAGCTATGAATGCGGCAGAACTTTCTGTTATTGCATCAAAAGCCGTTGACGGAAAAATTTCGATAACAAAAGATACTGTATCACAGCTTACTCAAAAAAGTGCTGTCCGTTATGATAGAGACGGCGACGAGCATTATGATTTGCTTTCAGCTTTTCAGAAATCTATGCGGGGCAGTGACCCTGATGCGGCAATTCTGTATCTTGCACGTATACTTGCCGCAAATGACCTTTCTTCCGCCTGCCGCAGACTGATGGTTTGTGCCTGTGAAGATGTCGGGTTAGCAAATCCCCAGATAATCCCAATAGTTAAAGCGGCTGTTGATGCGGCTATGATGGTCGGACTGCCCGAAGCAAGGATTCCTCTTGCCGATGCTGTTATTCTTGTAGCACAGTCGCCGAAATCAAATTCTGCTTACAATGCTATTAACAAAGCCATGTCCGATGTTGAGTCAGGCAAAGCTTACGGATTTCCCAGACAATTACAGAATAAACATTATGACGGTGCAGATGTTCAGGTAAAAGGACAATTTTATCTTTATCCGCATGATTATCCGAACCACTGGATACCACAGCAATATCTTCCGGACGGTGTTAAAGATACCGTTTACTATGTTCCGAGCGATAACAAAAACGAACAGGCATATAAAGCATACTGGGATAAGATAAAACATACAGATAATAGGGTGAAAAAATGAGAATAGGAAATGTTGAAATAAAAGGATATGCCGCATTAGCACCAATGGCTGGAGTAGCAGACATGGCTTTCCGTGAATTATGCACAGATTTTGGTGCAGCATATGTTGTTGGTGAAATGGTCAGTTCAAAGGGTATCACTTACAGCAGTGAAAAATCTTGGGAATTATTGGAACTGTCAGAAAAAGAACGTCCTGCCGCTGTTCAGATTTTCGGATATGAACCTGATGTCATGGCAAAAGCTGCCGATTTTGCTATGAGGTATTCCCCTGACATAATCGACATAAATATGGGCTGTCCGGCACCTAAAATTGCTGGAAACGGTTCGGGGGCTGCTTTGATGAAAAATCCACAGCTTTGCGGAGATATAGTACAAGCTGTAATTCATGCTGTACCTGTACCCGTTACTGTAAAAATCCGCAAGGGTTGGGATAAAAACAGCGTTAATGCGGTTGAAGTAGCAAAAATCTGTGAGCAGGCAGGTGCGGCAGCTATTACAGTACACGGCAGAACTCGTGAACAGCAGTATATGCCTTCCGCCGACTGGGAAATAATCCGCCTTGTAAAACAAGCAGTCAGTATTCCTGTAATCGGAAACGGTGACATAACCTGTGCGGAAGATGCCGCAAAAATGTTTGAGCAAACTAATTGTGACCTTGTTATGGTAGGTCGTGGAGCTTTGGGAAATCCTTGGATATTCCGTGAAATAAACAGCCTTATAGGTTCTGACAGACCATCACTGCCTGTATCTGAGGCTGAAAGAATTACTGTTATGCTGCGTCATATCCGTACATTGTGCGAATATAAAGGTGAATCCGTTGGAATACGTGAGGCAAGAAAGCACTCTGCGTGGTATTTCAAAGGCATGAAAAATGCAGCATCCTTGAGAAAAAAAGCCGGTATGCTGGAAAGCTTTGATGACCTGATAGACCTTTGCAAAATGATTTCCAACTGAAAACAACAAGTCGGTGACCGTTAAGATCACCGACGATTTTTTTGTGTAATCAGAATTTCATATCGTACCAAAGCAGGAATACATATATGTTGTAAATGCGATTCCAAAGGAAAGATTCACCGCCAATATAACGATCCCAAAGGTCTTTCATTTCCTCCTGACGGAAGAATTTCTGCGAAGTTTCTCCAAACAGTTTCTCTTTGACAGAATGATTGTACTGTTCATCAGCAAGCCATTTGCGGATAGGTACTGCAAATCCGACTTTCTTACGGAATGATACTTCGTAAGGCAATAAAGAACTTGCTGCTTTACGGAAAACATATTTGTTCTGTTCTTCCATAAATTTACAGCTGCCGGGTATTTTTCTTGCGACATTGAAAAGACGTGTATCACTAAAAGGTGTATGAAGTTCCACACCACAAGCTGTACTTGTACGGTCTGTGTTAAGATAAATATCCCCCTCAAGCCAAAGTGATATGTCAATCGTAAGTTTCTGTGACAATTCGTCCTGACCCTGAACTTCTTCCCAAAGCGGCGCAACAGGCTGAACAGCTTTCAAAGATTCATCATAATCAAGCATTAATGCTTTTACTGCATCCTCAGACATTATATGTGAACAGGTAAGATATGTCCATCCCTCTTTGAGCGGATTCTTATGTGCATTATAACCGCCGAAAAATTCGTCAATTCCTTCACCTGAATAAACCACTTTCGCATACTCACTTACCGCCGCACATCCTAATGAAAACGCTACTGCTGAGGCATCGCCAAGAGGCTGACCTATTTTGTCGATAACTTCCGGAATACGGTCAAAATACATTTTCGGGTCTATCATCTTCACACGGAATTTTTTGTTAAGCACCTCGGCTGTATGACGTGCAAGTGCAGATTCATCGAAGCCTTCTTCTGCATAACCCACAGTATTGGCACAAACTGCATCACTTGCCGCAAGAAGATATGACGAATCTACTCCGCCGGAAAGGAACGACTCTTTATACGGACATTCCTTATCCTCTTTTTCCTCTGTCAGTATTTCTGCAACAGTTTTTTCAATTTCAGCCGCCCATTCGTCAGGCGCTACAGACTCATCAGGCTCGAATACAGGTTTCCAATAGCGGTGAACGGTTACGTTTTTTCCGTCCCATTCTGCATAGTGACCCGGCATAAGCTTATATATTCCCTCGTAGAAAGTTTCGCTGCCTATAGGATAACCATAGAAAAGATACTGCTGGAGCATATGCATATTTATTTTTTTCTCAAAACGCCCATCTGATGCCAATTCATTAATATCTCCCGAACAAAGAAATGTTCCGCTGCATACGGTATAAAACATTTGTTTCTGTCCAACCTGATCCCTTACACAGAAAAGTTTCTGAACTTCTTCATCCCACAAAGCAAATGCAAACATACCGTAAAGATGTTCCATCATTTGCATTTTCCATTTTTCATAAGCTTTGACAAGAATCTGATTTTCTCTTTCTTCACGTCCGAGTGTTGTATCAATATCCAATTCAAGACAAAGTTTTTTCCAATTACGTATATATCCGCTGAAATAGCGTATCTGTACCATATCTGTCACATTGACCATATCCTTTCTAAATATGTCGAATTTTGTAAGAATTATAACATTTTTCGGAAAGATAGTCAATTCTTATATAGCATCAAAAGCAAAAGTTTTTTCTAATCACATTTCGATTATTTCACCGAATTGTAAACTAAATTTTAAAAATAAGTTGACAATTCAACAGAAGAAGTCTATAATACGAATTGTAAACTGAGTTTAAAAAACAGTTGACAATACTTTAACATCAGCAAATGAAAGGAAAGCTATAATGAAAACTACAGCAGAATTTACACATGAAAACTATCACAAATCGCACAAAGCAATACTCGACATGGTTTATACAGCTATGTTTGCCGCTGCAATATGTGTCTGTTCCACGCTTTTATCCGTAGATATCGGAAAAGTTCCTGTCACTATGCAAACTTTCGCAATTTGTCTGACAGCGGCTATGCTCGGATGGAAAAGAGGTACAATGAGCGTCATAGTATTCATACTTCTCGGAGCAATTGGTCTGCCTGTATTTGCAAACGGAAGCGGCGGTTTAGAAGTTCTCGCCGGCTCTACAGGCGGCTACATTATAGGATTCATTTTCACCGCACTTATAGTCGGTACAGTTGCAGATAAGTTTGACAGAAAACTTGTTCCCCTTGTTATCTCAATGGCAGTAGGTATACTTGTTTGTTATGTTTTCGGTACACCGTGGTTTATGTTTGTTACAAAACTTGATTTTGTCACCTCGCTCGGTTACTGTGTAACACCGTTTCTGATTTTCGACGCTATAAAAATAGTGCTCGCCACTGTCATTGTCAACCGTCTTAGTAAGGTCATAAGACTATAATGAACAAAATATTCTTTCTTCGTCCTCATCATAGCCTTTGCATACAGTTTTTTGTTGGAAAAGGCTATAGTGAGGATTTTGTCAAAAACATGACAAATATAATAAAACTGCTGCAAGAAAGCGATCCCGAAGTAACGCTTCAATGCAGCTGTGATATATTGTGTGAAAAATGTCCGGAAAACATCTCCGGAATTTGTAAAAACGATTGTAAGGTCAGAGATATCGACAACCGCTGTCTTACCGAAATCGGCTTATCATGCGGCAGTAAAATACGCTGGAGCGAACTGAAACAGCTTGCATATGATAAAATAATCAAATGCAGCAAAATTGAAGCTGTATGCTATGACTGCCAGTGGAAAGAAATATGCATAAACCTTGCATACGATAAAAAATAATTCAGTCAAGACATATGGGTGTCTCAAGGTTTGCTATTTTTCTCGTCACGAAATCCGGATAATTCCACGAACATGATTTTCCAAGAAGTTTCTCCAGCGCTATTCGTGGAACATTTATACCTGTTGCAAGACACGACGACTGTAATCCACCTGACATCCTCGGGTTTATCTCAAGCAAATAAGGCTTCTCCCCTTCTTTTTTAAACTGAATATTTGCAGGCATATCCAACCCCGTCATTTCAAGCAATGATTCACTAAGCTCCATTATGCTTTTGGTGAACATTATTTCGGAATAACGGGCGTTATTTTTATATCTCGGCAGAATAATATTTCCCCTGTCCGTTTTCAGACAATCTACACTTATTTCTACACCGCTCAAATACGGCATCAAAAGAACAGGATTTGAAAAATCATAATTGCTGAGAATTTTCTGTGCTGCGGCAAATGTAACCTTTGACCCCGGACGTTCCAAAATCCCCGATAATGTTTCTATACGGTCATCTATCACACGAAAACTCCTTGCCCCCTCATCCTGTACCAGCTTGTAACATACCCTTGTTTTGCCGTCATTCAGTTTTTCATACGCAAGACAAAATTCTTCAAAGCTGTGCGCTGTGATAGTCTGCGGAATACAGTCCACTCCCCTTGCGTTGAAAAAGTCATATGCTTTCTGCTTATCGTCCAGAATTGACAGCATTTCGGCATCTGTATTTGCAAAAAGACGTACACCTATTGTATCAAATCTTTGTTTGTTTCTAACCACTTCCACAAGAAATCTTCTCGGTACAAAAATATCAACTTCATGTTTCACACAAAAATCAATGCAGAATTCTATGTATTCCTCTGCGCTGATATTTTCGGGCTCTAAATACCATTCATCACAATGGCTTTTGTAAACAGCCAAACTACTCTTGTTTGTACCAATAACGGTAAACTCTCCCCTATGACCTTCACACATAAGATCTATAAGATGGCATACTGTGCTGAACCAATGATTGAACCAGATCCTCATTTTATCTTCTCCTAATGTTCTTTAATGTTATCACTTGATATTATATCACGCCTACTCAGGAGAATAAAGAAAAATATTCAGAGAATTGTTTTTTTCTGTCAAAAAATATGCTATAATGAATCAAAATTGATTCACGAGGTGAGAAAAAATGGATTCTATAATAATGGACGGAGAAGATATGGGGCAGAAAATCAGCCGTTTCCAGCAATGGCTGAATGACACCGGAGAATGGTTTATCTCAATGATACCAAACTTTATTACAGCATTGGTAATATTGATAGGCGGCTGGTGGCTTATCAAGCTTATACTGAAAATCATGACAAAAGCTCTTGAACGCGGAAAAGCTGACCAGACTGTAATTACGTTCCTCAATTCGCTTATAAAAACATCACTTCTCATAGTGATGGGAGTATGCATACTTTCCGCACTCGGATTTGATGTATCTACACTTATAACTGCTTTGGGAGCTGCTGCTGTTACAATAGGTCTTGCACTCAAAGACAGCCTTTCAAATGTTGCCAGCGGTACATTGATAATCATCAACAAAAAATTCAAAACAGGCGACTTTATCGAAACTGAGGGTATTATAGGCGAGGTCATAAAAATCGAAATGATGTACACCACATTGAGAACGTATGACTACAAGGAAGTTATGATACCAAATTCCCGTCTTACGACAAATAATGTAATCAACCATTTCACAATGGATGCAAGAAGGCTTGAAATCCCCGTACCCATATCATATAAGGAGGACTACGACAAAGCCCGTAATGTCATAATGAACGTCCTGCATGAAGACGAACGCATTTTGCAGGATAAAAACAACAAAGTTATCATTGACAAATTCGGTGAAAGCAGTGTAGACTTGATAGTATGGCTTTGGTGCCTGCCGGAAAATTATTGGCCGGTTCTTTTTGACACAAGAGTAAATATAAAAAAAGCCCTCGACAAATCCGGAATATCTATACCGTTCAATCAGCTCGACGTACATTTAGACGGAGATATAAACGACAAACTTGATTACCTTCAATCAACTTCAAAGGAGAAATTAAAAAAATGATTTTTGCAATTGATGTGGGAAATACAAATATAGTATTCGGCGGTATAAAGAATATGGAAACAAAATTTCTTACCCGTCTGAATACCGATAAGGAAAAAACCGAGGACGAATATTCTGTCCTTTTCAAAACCCTCATAGAGATAAACGGCTACAAAACAACAGATTTTGAGGGAGCAATAATTTCCTCAGTTGTTCCGCAGCTTAACGAGATACTGAAAAAAGCCGTCAGGAAACTTACAGGCATTGTACCTATAGTAGTCGGTCCCGGTGTAAGAACAGGACTTGACATAAAAATAGACAACCCTGCTACACTTGGTAGCGATATCGTTGTAGGATGTGTTGCCGCAATCGCAAAATATCCCAAACCGCTTATTGTGATAGATATGGGAACTGCTACAACCATAGTAGTCGTTGACAAAAATAGTGTTTACCGCGGCGGAGTTATAATTCCTGGCGTGGCTGTTGCAATGGAATCACTTACAAAAAACGCCGCACAGCTGCAATCAATCAGTCTTGATGCACCCAAAAAAGCTATAGGCACAAATACCGCAGATTGTATGCGTTCCGGTATCGTATTCGGAAATGCTTCAATGATCGACGGAATGATCGACAGATTTTCGGAGGAAATAGAGGGCACACCGACAATTATTGCGACCGGAGGACTCTCGCCTAAAATCATACCGTACTGCAAGCATAAAATAATTCTCAATGACGATCTTCTGCTTGCCGGCCTTGAGATAATATACAAGAAAAATCAGGAAATGTAAAAAATTCCTCAGAAAGCGTTAAACTTTCTGAGGAACTTCATTCGTATGAGATCATGCGCCTGCATTGAGCTTTCTTGCAAGAGAAGACTTTCTTCTTGCAGCGGTATTTTTCTTTATAATTCCCTTAGCAGCAGCTTTGTCTATCTTCTTGATAGCAACACGAACTGCCTGCTCCTTATCTGATGCATTTGTTTCGATAGCAGCAGCAGCCTTCTTGATATCTGTTTTCATAGCACTTGTAAAGTTCTTATTGTTAGCTGTTCTTGCAGCAGCAACCTTCACACGCTTCTTTGCTGACTTTATATTCGGCATCGTTACACCTCCTCACGCTTGTAGTTGCGTACAGCTTATATTATCATAATTTCAAAAAAATTACAAGTATTTTTTTCAAATTCTTTTGATATTAGTAAAATAATTATAAATTCAGTGGTTGGTTTTGTAAATTTGTAATCATTTTATGTAGATTTTTCGTTAGAAATATGCTATAATCAGTAAGTTATAATTTTTTCAAAAGGAGGATTTTTATGTTAAAACCCCGGACTTTAACAAAGTTCAAGGAGAACCTTTGCCTTCAGACTTTTCTGTGGGGTATGGGACTTTCCTTTCTGATCTTTATTCCGTGGTTGATCTTTAGCGGAGGTTATTTCTTCTTTTACGGAGATTTTAACGTACAGCAGATACCTTTCTATCAGATGATACACGACAGTATACAGAACGGTAATATCGGCTGGAGTTACACAACAGACCTCGGAGCAAACATAATAGGCTCGTACAGTTTCTACATGATCGGCAGTCCTTTTTTCTGGCTGACAATGCTTTTCCCGAGCAATGTCGTGCCGTATATGATGGCACCGCTGCTTATGCTTAAATTCGGCTGTATTTCCCTTGCAGCATATTTGTTTCTGCGAAGATATGTCGAAGAACAAAAATATGCTATGTTGGGCTCACTGCTTTATGCATTTTCCGGTTTCGGAATTTACAACATTTTCTTCAACCATTTTCACGAGGCAATGATAACATTTCCGCTTATGCTTGCGGCAATGGATGCATTTATTTACGAAAAAAGAAAAGGCTGGCTTGCACTCTCTGTTTTTGCCGCCGCAATTGTAAACTATTATTTCTTCGCCGGACAGGCTGTATTCATATTCATTTACTGGTGCACACGTATGATAACAGGAAGTTATCGTATGACCATACATGAATTTTTCCGCATGGTGCTTGAAATACTGCTTGGTTTCATCTGTACCGGTGCAGTGATAATTCCATCAATCTATGCAGTAATACAGAATTCCCGTGTATCTAATTTCCCACACGGCTGGAATGCTGTAGTTTATTCAAGTCAGCAACGCTATCTGCACATTATTCTCTCCTTCTTCTTCCCTCCGGATATGCCTGCTTATGCAAACTTTACACCTGATTCAAATGCTAAATGGGCAAGCGTTGCAGCATGGCTTCCACTTTTCAGTATGGTCGGCGTATTCTCATTCTATAAGCTGAATACTCACAAGTGGCTCAAAAAACTTATAATAATACTGTTCGTAATGGCAATGGTTCCATTCTTCAACAGTATGTTCCAGGCAATGAATGCCGCTTACTATGCACGTTGGTTCTATATGCTGACACTCATGCTGACCATGGCAACTATTGTCAGTCTTGACCATAAAGAAACCGATTTTCGTCCGCATCTTCTCCGCACATTTATAATTACCGCAATAATAACTTCTCTTATCGGTTTCATGCCCGTGAACTCCCTCGATGATGAAGACGCCGAACTGAAATTCGGTCTTGAAAAATATCCTGACCGTTTCTGGGCATGGGTAGGAGTTGCTTTTATAGGACTCGTAGCTTTGGCAATACTGCTTTGCTTCCGCAAAAACCGCACTGTGTTCATACGTGCTACAGCTATAACGCTTTCCGTTCTGATTGTAGGATACGGAAATCTGCTTATTGGTGTAGGTGTTGTAAATGCTAACTACAAATACGATTTCATAGCCGGATATGCTCTCGGAAACAAGGGCGTATTCGATAATAAACTGAGCGACCTTAAAAATGTACGTTCTGACTATTACGAAGCTATGGATAATATGGGTATGTTCTGGCAAATACCAACAATACAGGCTTTTCAGAGTATAGTCCCCGGTTCCGTAATGGATTTCTACAAATCTATAGGTGTAGAAAGAAGTGTAGCGTCCAGACCTGAAACAAAAGTTTATGGTATACGCAGTCTCCTGTCAGTAAAGTATCTCTTCGATTACTCCAAAGATAAGAAAACATTCCGCAACAGTCTTAAAACAACCGAGATGCCGGGGTGGAAATACCTTATGACCGACCACGGCTACAGTGTTTACAAGAATGAGTATTTTATCCCCTACGGATTCACATATGATGAATATATCACCGAAGATGAATATTATTCCGTATCGGAATCAAACAGGCATCTTCTTATGCTCAAAGCTATGGTACTGAGCAAAGAACAGTCCAAAAAATACAGGGGTATTCTCAAACATCATTCAGACCTGACAAGCTATAACTACACAGAAGAAGATTATTTCAAAGACTGTACAGACCGCAATACATCGGTATGTAACGGCGTAAAGTTTGAAAACAACCGCTTTACTGCAACTTTCAAAGGCGGTAAAACTGATGAACTTGTATTTTTCAGTATTCCGTATGAACCGGGTTGGAGTGCAACGGTAAACGGACAATATGCCAAAATTGAAAAGGTTAATATCGGCTTTATGGCAGTAAAAGTACCTGCCGGAAAAAATTCCGAAATAGTATTTACTTACAAAACTCCCGGAATTGATATCGGTTGGGCTTTGACCGGCGCCGGTGTCGTACTCACCATAGTTTACATGATCTTGTGGAAAACTCCGGCAAGACGCAAAAAAGTGTATATGAACTATATAGAGGACGACATTTATACTCCGGATATTGATCTTGACATGGAACTTTTTGAAGAATATGAAGATGACAAATTTCTTATTCCCACAAAAACAGATTTTGTTGAAGAACAGACTGTCCAAGATAATTCCGATAAGCAAAGTAACGAAAATACTTCCGATGAACAGACTGGCAAACAGTTCAACGAATTTCAGGAAAATACTTCCGATGAGTCTGCTGACAATAATGAAACAACTGATGTAACTGCAAATTCCGAAGAATCAACTGAAGATTAACAGATCGGGCAGAGGTTTTATCCCCTGCCCGAATTTCTGTATTTGCCATGTCATAAAACTGAATTTGTAACACATATATGCAGCGGGTTGAATTTTTGTAAAGAATATGTTAGAATGTAACAAAGAAATGATATTTTCAAAAGGAGACGGAAAATGGCAAAAGTTTATTTTGTTGTGCCTTGCTATAATGAAGAAGAAGTACTGCCTGAAACAATAAAACGCTTGAATAATAAACTTGAAAAACTGATACAAGCAGGAAAAGCTGACCTTGAAAGCCGCATAATATTCGTAGATGACGGAAGCAAGGACAAAACTTGGCAGATAATTGAAAATGCAAGCAAGAAAAATCCTTATATAGGCGGAGTTAAACTCAGCGCAAACCGTGGTCATCAGAATGCACTGCTCGCCGGTCTTATGACAGCTAAGGAAAAATGTGACTGTGCTATATCACTTGATGCCGATTTGCAGGATGATATAGAAGTACTGGATCAATTTATAGATAAATATAATGAGGGCTGCGAAGTTGTATACGGTGTACGCAGCAGCCGTGACAAAGATACCGCATTTAAAAGAGGTACTGCCCAAGGATATTATAAATTTATGGCAATGTTAGGCGTTGATATAGTTTACAATCATGCTGATTACCGTCTGATGGGAAAACGTGCTCTCGATGCACTCGCAGAATATAAGGAAGTCAATCTTTTTCTTCGTGGAATAGTGCCGCTGATAGGTTTCAGAAGCGATTATGTTTATTATGAAAGAAATGAGAGATTCGCCGGAGAATCTAAATATCCTCTCAGCAAAATGCTTAAATTCGCAGTTGACGGAATAACTTCTTTCAGCGTGAAACCATTGAAAATAATTTCAAATGTCGGTCTTACCATATGCTTCCTGAGCATATTATTCTTTATATACACACTGGTTTCATTCTTTGCCGGAAAAAGCGTTGAGGGCTGGGCATCAGAAATGTGTTCTATCTGGTTTCTCGGCGGACTACAAATGCTGAGTATCGGCATTGTGGGAACTTATGTAGGAAAGATATACAGTGAAGTCAAAGCAAGACCTCGCTATATCATAGATAAAACTATCATAAGCAATGACACTGACCAAACAGTGAACGATTCGGAGGAAAAACTATAATGCATCTCGGGAAAAAAATATTAGCTTACAAAGAAAATATCCTTCATGACCTGAACGAACTTATAAACATACCATCTGTTTCGGGAAATGATCCAAAAGAAGCAGAACGTGCTTTGGATTATATTCTGAACAAAGGGTCGGAAATGGGTTTTATTGTTAAAAAAATTGGCAAAGTTGCCGGTCATATAGAATTCGGTGAGGGAAGTGAATTAGCCGCTGTGCTGGCTCATGTTGATGTTGTTCCCGCCGGTTCCGGATGGACAACAGAACCTTTCTCCCTTTCGGAAAAGAACGGCAGATATTTTGGCAGAGGTATAGTCGACGACAAAGGTCCTGCAATACTTGCTCTTTATTGCATGAAGGCACTAAAAGACAATGGTATCGTTCCGAAAAAACGTCTTCGCCTTATTATCGGTGCTGCTGAAGAAATCGGAATGAACGATATGGAAACATATTTTTCCTTCGAAGAAATGCCGTCAATGGCTTTTACACCCGATTCAGACTATGGTATTTGTATCAAGGAAAAAGGTATCATGCAGTTTGAAATTTCTGCACCTGCTCACGACGGCACTGTACTTACAGAATTCCGTTCCGGCAATGCAGTAAATGCTGTTCCTTCATCTGCATATGCATTGGTTGACTGCACCGAAAGAGAGGATAATCAGCTGCGCCGTTTCGCCGATGCAAAACCCGGAGAATATGATTTCATATATACAATGGATGGTCTCGAAATTTCAGCAAAAGGCAAAGCAGCACACGCTTCAACTCCTGAAAATGGTCTGAATACGGCAACACATCTGATACGTATACTTTCAGCAAATTTCGGACGTCTTGCACTTGGCAGTCTTTGCAGCTTTATAGATGATGCTATAGGTCTCGAAACAAACGGTAATTCACTCGGAATCGACTGTTGTGATGAGGAAAGCGGCGCACTTACTATAAATCTCGGTCGTGTAGAAATCGCAGATACCATATGTCGCTGTCTGATAGATGTACGATACCCTGTTACTGCTGACAGCGGAAGAATTTTGAGAAAAATACGACAGAGAGCCGCTATAGACGGTCTGAAAACAAAACTCTTAAACCACGAGTATCCCCTTTCCATAGAAAAAGATGCTCCGATAATACAAATACTTTCACAGGCTTACGAAAATGTTACAGGCGAAAAACCTGAACTTTATTCCACAGGCGGAGGAACATATGCACGTACACTGAACAATACCGGTGTTGCATTCGGTCCTGCATTTCCGGGTGATGAAACACATATTCACGATGTGGACGAAAGCATAAATGTAAACAATTTTTGGAAACACGCCCAAATATGTCTTGAAGCATTAAAGGGCATGGCTGAAAGCTGATATGAACATGAACGAAAAATATAAAATAGACTACTCAAACCAAGAAGAAAG
This sequence comes from uncultured Ruminococcus sp., assembly GCA_902767155.1. GTDB lineage: Bacteria > Bacillota > Clostridia > Oscillospirales > Acutalibacteraceae > UBA1213. Next base: position 16,055 of record CACXGC010000044.1, read on the forward strand.
ACAAAAAAATCAGGCTGTTATAAATCAACTGCGACTGATTGACGATGATTTCATGAGTTTGTTTTTCGACCATAATATCGAATGTACCCAGTTTGTGGTACGAACCATATTACAGCGTGACGACATTGATATAATAGATGTCATAGCTCAGAAAGAACTGAAAGGCATTGATGAACATTCAATACGTCTTGACATTATGGCAAAAGACAAGAACGAAAAACTTTACGATATCGAAATACAGCGTTCTTCAAAAGGTGCTGTTGCCAAAAGAGCAAGATACTATAGTGGTATGCTCGAGCGTGGGTTGCTAAAAGCTGGTGACGACTATCAGAAGCTGACAGACACATATGTTATATTCATTACAGAAAAAGATCACTATTCGGCTGGTCTTCCAATGTACCACATAGAACGATGTGTAAAAGAGTTAGGTGTGGATTTTGAAGATGGTGCACATATCATATATGTAAACGGTCAATACAGAGGAAATGACGCCATAGGAACTCTTATGCATGATTTCACGTGCAGAAATGCCGATGATATGAAAAACGCTGTACTCGCCAAAAGAATGCATTATTTCAAAATTTCGGAAGGAGGTTATGGAAATATGTGTAAATTGATTGATGACAGAGCAAGAGAAATTGCTGAGAAAATGGTTGAATCTATTCAGGATGAAATTATCGAAAAAACAGCAAAGGAAACTGCTGCTCGTGTGGAAAAAGAAACTGCCGCTCGTGTGGAAAAAGAAACTGCCGCTCGTGTGGAAAAAGAAACTGCCGCTCGTGTGGAAAAA
>CACXGC010000045.1 GCA_902767155.1 uncultured Ruminococcus sp.
ACACGGGGATAGCTCGTTGATACTGTACGGGTTGCCGTACTTGAGCGAGAAGCCCCCACCTCTATAGGTGGGGGAGTATGTCACAAAAAATGCATTAAGTCTGTACAATGAGAAAATTTTGTGCTACAATGAAAATGGTGTCGGGCGGCCGGTTTGTTGTAAATTCGTGCAGACGGTTGCCCTTTCTGCCGTCGGTTAAATACGTCGGTCAGATTATATCAAATTCAGTAAGGAAGTGCTAAGACAATGATAAACGGTTCCAGCTACAGAAATGCCCTGATATCCGGTGCAAATAATATCTCTTCACATAAAGCAGAAATCAACGCACTGAATATTTTCCCTGTGCCTGACGGCGATACGGGAACAAATATGTCTATGACTATAGAGGCGGCTGCAAGAGAACTTGCAGAAGAAACTTCCCTTAGTGTTGCAAAAAATGCATCACTTGCAGCATCGGCTATGTTAAAGGGTGCAAGGGGTAATTCAGGCGTGATTCTTTCACTTTTATTCAGAGGTATTGCAAACGGTTTCAAGGATAAGGATGAGGTGGACGGAAAAGCTCTTGTTTCGGCATTCCATATTGGGGTTGAAATGGCTTATAAGGCTGTTATGAACCCTACAGAGGGTACTATACTTACAGTCGCAAGAATGGCATTTGATGCCGGCAGAGCTGCCGCAGAAGTTGAAAACGATCCTATAATTGTATTCGGTGCTTTGTGCTCGGCTGCTCATGATGCACTTGATAAAACACCGGAAATGCTGCCTGTTCTTAAAAAAGCAGGTGTTGTTGATGCTGGCGGAAAGGGTCTTTGTATGATACTTGACGGTATGCTCTCACTGCTGCGCGATGGCGTTATGGTAAAGTCTGCACCGCAGGAAGAAGCTGAAAGTACAGGTATACAGGCTCAGATAGACGCAAGCAGTGAATTCTTTAAAAATGCCGCTGCGGAGTTCGATTCGGTAATAAACTTTACATACTGTACGGAATTTATCATAGGCAAGTCGGAAGATTTGGAAAAAAGTCCTCTCGAACTGAGAAGCTATCTTGAAACTATCGGCGACTGCGTTGTGGTTGCAGAAGATGATGATATAATCAAGGTACACGTTCATACAGAACACCCCGGAAAAGCAATGGAAGAGGCTCTTACTTTCGGTCAGCTGCTTACGGTTAAAGTGGAAAATATGAAGGAACAGCACAGAAAAGCTGCTGAAAAATATGAAAAGGAAAAAGCAGCCGCTGATGCGGAACGAAAAAAGAAAGACGAAATGCAGATCGCTGAACCTGTTGACGAAGCAGGCTTTGTTGCAGTTGCAAGCGGAGAAGGTCTTATCGGAGTATTCAAGGATCTCGGCTGTTCTCACGTTGTCAGCGGCGGTCAGAGCATGAACCCAAGCACAGAGGATATTTATGAGGCAGTTATGGCAACACCGGCTAAAACAGTCTTCGTGCTGCCTAATAACAAAAATATTATCCTTGCTGCCGAGCAGGTCATTCCTTTGGTGAACGACAGAGAGGTTATTATAATCCCTACAAAAACTATTCCTCAGGGACTTGTTGCAATGCTTTCATATGCACAGGATTCTACTCCGGAGCTTAATCGTGAGTATATGACATCAGCACTCGCTAACGTCGCTACAGGTCAGGTAACTTATGCGGCAAGAAATTCTGAGTTCGGGCTTACAAAAATAAAAGAAGGCGACATTATCGCTCTTAATAATGGGAAGCTTACACTTAAAGAAAAAGACCCCATTAAGGCTGTTGTAAAACTTGCAAAAGAGATGATAACACGTGATACCTCGTATGTGAGCCTGATATTCGGAAACGGTATAACAGATGCTCAGGCTAATGTGGCAGTTGACAACATAAGAGCAAAAGTCGGCGGAAATGTTGATATATCTATAATAGACGGCGGTCAGCCAATATACTATTTTATCCTTTCAGTTGAATGATTCTATAAAAAGTCGGTGAGTTGTAAAAAAATTCGCCGGCTTTTTTTATCGAAAAAATTGTATAAAATTACCATCGTTACTTAAATTCACATAAAACTGATTTGTAAAAAAATTAACAATAAATTTGTTGAAAATGTTTTATAAAAAGTGCGAAAAAATGTTGATTTATTGATATTTATTTAGTATACTATTAATATAATATTGTCGGACTTGTATATGGTTCGGAATGTTTGGGTGTTTTGGGGAATGTGGCTTTTGTTTTGACGGCAAAGGAACATAATTTCGGAACATCTTATTTTATTCGCTTTTGCTATATTGAATTTCTTTTTTTGAAAAAATGGTATCAATTTGTACATTTTTACAATTTGTCTCCTATGAAAATTTCATAAAATATATAAAAATTTCGTTAAAACTATTGAAAATTCATTCAAAATTTAGTATAGTTAAATGTGTAATTTGAATTATTTAACAGGAAGGGTTTTAAAGATATGAAAAAGTGTTCCTCTGTTTTTAAAATACCTGAAAAGGCGGTGAAGAAAAATGCAATGTAAAAGCTGTGGTGCTGAATGGAAAACTAACGCCCGCACTGCTGTTATAGTTCGATGCCCGTTCTGCGGTGCTGAACTTGAACAGGAAAAAGAGAATAAAGTCGTTTTTCAAAGTGCAAAAGAAGCTTTAAGATATATCATCAAAAACTATGGTGTTGATGTTTTGCTCGATGGTTTACAGCTTAAAACAGTGCTTAGTGAGTTGATTCCTGATATGAAACAGGAACGTAAAGTGTTTATGGATGCCTATGAAGTCGGCGTTTGTAATGCACTGTATCTGGCACACGATCAGCCGGAAATTGATAAGTGTATCGCTATTCTTCAGTCAATCAAAGTGTTGACACAGGATGCTATGCTTGCAGAAAAATGGGCTTGCTATGTCGTGGAAACATATGTCTATGCATTGAACTGGAATGTGCCTATGTTCGGTATTACTCCAAACATACATATGTATCAGATTCCGGAAAATATCAATGAGTCCGGAGAAAACGGCAGGGGTATGCCTCTGCTTACCCAGTCAACTCAGGTTTGGGAAGATCAGGAGAATTCCGGAGATGATATGTGGAATAAATCTTCTGATGATAAGGACGAATTCGTTTTGCCGTCTCAGCTGCCTGAACAAACAGCAGCTCAGATACCTGTTGAGGAAACTAAACCTCAGGAGTCTGAATTTAAACCGGAATCTCCTGTATTTGACTTTACAGATGAGACAGAAACTGCTGAACCTGAAAGAAAACTGGAGTCACCTGTATTTGACTTTACGGATGAGGCTGAAACTGCTCAGCCTGAAAGAAAACCGGAGTCACCTGTATTTGACTTTACAGATGAGGCTGAAACTGCTCAGC
>CACXGC010000046.1 GCA_902767155.1 uncultured Ruminococcus sp.
GTGTTTGCCGTGAAGCCGAACACGGGTATAGAAAAAGACAAGATGAAAGTTCTGCCATACAGAATGATCTGAAAAGCATGAGTTATTATTTTGATTCTCCGAAATACTATTTGCAGGATATGATAGATGAGTCGAAGAAAAAATATGGCATTGCCGAAAAGTTTATACAGTATACGGTTATGTATGAACTTGGATGGAGAATCAGAAAACATGGGATATATGAGTATCTTGACGATAGTCAGTACGAAGAATATTGCCGTAATCTTATGGAACTGATGAAGCAGATAGATGACGATGTTATAAAAAAAGAGGTAAGTCTGTGGAAAAAGCATAAACTTTATTGTTTGCTTAAAAAACACGGATTTGACAGCATGGCGAGGACATTCAGCAAAATAGCAGGTTTCAGCACGGTGTTTGAAGATTATACAGACAAAGTAAGCAAATCAGGAGGATGATTGTAAATGAAGGATTACAAATATCAGTTTTCAGTTGTAATACCGGTATACAATGTAGAAAAGTATCTTGAAGAAACATTGGAATCGGTGATAGGTCAGACTATAGGTTTTGAGGATAATATTCAGATAATTCTCGTAAATGACGGTAGTCCTGATAACAGTGAGGAAATCTGTTTGAGATACCGTGAAAGATATCCCGATAATATTATTTATGTGAAGAAAGAAAACGGCGGTGTAAGTTCTGCACGAAATGAAGGAATTCCTTATATTGAGGGAAAGTATGTAAATTTCCTTGACAGTGATGATTGTTGGGAGAAAAAATCTTTTGAAAATGTGCTGAAATTTTTTGACCAAAACTATGATTTGATAGATGTTGTGGGATGCAGAAAAAAGTTTTTCGATGCTGAAACAGGTTTTCACAAGCTTGACTATAAATTCAAGACTACAAAGATAGTAGACCTCGGTGACGAATACGAATTTATACAGATGGATGTTACCGGAGCAATTATAAAATCGGAAGCCATAAAAGATATACGTTTTTCTTCCAATCTCAAGTATGGCGAGGATGCACAGTTCATTAACAGGATTCTTATCGAAAAATGTATGATAGGAGTTTGCCGTGAAGCAGTACAGCTTTACAGAAAAAGACAGGATGATTCTTCGGCTTTACAGAATGAACTCAAAAGTGAAAGCTACTATTTTGATACTCCTAAATATCTGCATCAGTACATGATAGATTTGTCAAAGCAAAAATTCGGAAGAATAGAGCCGTTTATACAATACATGATAATGTATGATATATCATGGCGTTTAAAAAAAGATGTAAGACCGCATCTCGATGATGAACAGTACGAGCGTTACTGTAATGTTATTACGGATATTATCAAACAGATTGACGACAGGGTTATTTTCAAGCAGAGAGAATTATTTATGAATGCCAAAATGCTTTGTTTGTCGAAAAAACACGAACGTGATATAAGAAAGGAACTTGAGTACGATCACGGAAACCTTCTTTACGAGAATCTGATCACGATGAACCTTAACAATACAAAAACTTTGATTATCTGGCATTTTACCGAAATAAAAAATGACAAGCTCATACTTGAGGGCAAGGATAACTGTTGGCTGCCGAATGAAGAGTACAGTTATTATGCAAAAGTTGGCAGTGATATCTACGAGCCTGAGTATTATTATGCACCGTATTTTGATGCCAAAACTATGTACGGAGTTGAAAAAGAAGGAAGAGCTATCCGTCTTGAAATACCCTTGAAACAGGGTGAAGAACAGCTTATCCGCATTTATTTCAGATTCAAGGGAAACGACAGACTTATCTGTACCAGTATGGGCAAATTTGCACACATTCCGCCAATCTGGGGAGGATATTATGCAAAAGATGATTATCTTCTCAAAATGTCGGGAAAATGTTTTGCGGTATACCCGTACAGTAAGAAACAGCATAGCAAGTTTGAAAGTTTTTATTGCGATCAGCTCCGCAAAAATGGAAAGGGATATCTGATAAAGTATCGTTTATTGTATAAGGCACTGAATTCAAGGAAGAAAAAGAAGATATGGTTGTTTTCGGACAGAGTTGACAGGGCAAACGATAATGGCGAGCATATGTTCCGTTATGTAAATTCACTTGAACTTAAAGATGTGGACTGCTATTTTCTGATAGACAAGAAAAGTCCGGATTATGAGCGAATGAAGAAGTACGGAAAGGTTATTCCGCTGAATACTCCCCGGTTCAGAGTTACTGCACTGATAACGGATAAGATAATTTCCTCAAGCGGCGGAGAATTCATTATAAATCCGTTTGGGGGAGACAGGAAGTATCTTTGCGACTTGTATAGCTTTGATTATATATTTTTACAGCATGGAGTTACAAAAGATGATCTTTCAGACTGGCTGAACAAATTCAACAAAAATATTGCAAGAATTGTAACAGTAGGCAAGGCGGAACAAAAATCATTTATGGCACCTGGTTACAGTTATGGAGAAGATGTACCGGTACTTACAGGATTCCCACGCCATGATAATCTGCTGCGCATACAAAAGAAAAAGCCGGTAGAGAAAAAACTTCTGCTGATACCGACATGGAGAAAAACAATAAAGGGAAGCTATGACCCATCAACTACTGAAAGTGTATACTTCGACGGATTCAAGGATACAGAGTATTATAAATTCTATAATTCGCTTATAAGCAATGAACGTCTTTGTGAATGTATGAAAGAACATGGATACAGAGGTGTATTGTGTATGCACCCGATACACAGCAAACAGTGGGTAGACTTCACTCCTAATGAAGTATTTCGTATAAATCATGGCAGTGTAGATTATCAGAACGAATTTGCAACATCTGCACTTCTTGTAACAGATTATTCAAGCGTGTTCTTTGATTTTGGATATCTGAGAAAGCCTGTAGTATATTGTCAGTTTGATAAAGAGGAATTTTTTGCCGGACATTCATACGATCAGGGATATTTCAGCTATGAAGAAAACGGATTCGGTCCGGTCTGCTATGATCTTGAAAGTACTGTAGATGCTATTATAAAAGAGATAGAAAATGACTGCAAAAACTCTGATGAATATCTTGCACGCATAGATGAGTTTTACGAATATTCAGACACAAATAGTTGCAAGCGAGTATATGAGAGTATAAGAAGACTTGATGAAGAGTAAGAATTTTTAATAATTTTAATGTAAAAATAGAAAGTGCCGAAAATGAATTTGTAGGCGCTTTTTATTTTGTGTAATATATCAGTTTTACAAAAGTGTAACTATTTAAAGTCGAAAAATGTCTTGATATTGTTTTGATGATAGGGTAAAATAGATTAGTATAAATGATATGTATAATGAGGAATATGGGGAGCGTCTATGGTATTTTCATCTTTGTTTTTTTTGTATTTATTCCTGCCTCTTTGCTTGATTGGATACTATGCTGCAAAAACAATAAAACAAAAGAATATTGTATTGATAATTTCATCGCTTGTTTTTTATGCATGGGGCGAGCCGGTCTGGGTAATATTGCTGTTGTTCAGTGCTTTTATGAACTGGGGAGCAGCTATTATTATGGATAAGCTGAAAGAAAAATGGAAAAAGATTGTTGCCGGAATTGCGATAATTTGGGATCTTGCATTTTTGATAGTTTTTAAGTATACAGGTTTCATACTTGAGAATGTAAATGCTGTCACAGGTCTTGATCTTGCCATACCTACTATTGTTATGCCGATAGGTATAAGCTTTTTTACATTCCAGGCTATTTCATATATTATGGACTGTCTTTGGGGAACCGTTCCGCCTCAGAAAAGCTGCCTGAATTTTCTGTTGTACTTGTCATTGTTTCCACAGCTCGTAGCGGGTCCTATTGTTCGTTACAGCGTTATTGCAAATGAAATAGAAGACAGAAAAATAAGAGCTAATGATGTAAGTGATGGTGCAATGCGTGTAATCATTGGCTTATCAAAGAAAGTGATAATTGCAAATAGTCTGTACTCGATAGTTGAGCAGTTTTTCGGAAGTGATATAACAAATCTTTCTTTTCTCGGAACATGGTATACAGTAATAGCTTACTCACTATATGTATATTTTGATTTCAGCGGATATTCTGATATGGCAATCGGATTGGGACAGATGTTCGGTTTTCATTTCAATGAAAATTTCAACTATCCGTTTATTTGTAAGACTATAAGCGAATTCTGGCAGAGATGGCATATTTCACTTAGCTCTTTCTTCAGAGACTATCTTTTCTATATGCCGATTTTTGGTCAGCCCAGAAAATACCTGAATCTGTTTTTGGTATGGTTCTGCACAGGTATGTGGCACGGGGCATCTTGGAATTTTATACTCTGGGGTCTGTACTTCGGAATTTTTATTTTTATAGAAACTCTCATCGGTAAAAAGAAGATGAAAAAGTGGAACAAGGTTCTTACACATCTTTACAGCAAATTCATTATAATCATAGGGTTTGGCATATTTTACTTTACAGATTTTGGACAGTTGGGAAGATTTTTCCTTAACATTACAGGAATAAGTATGATAAGCAATCAGAATTCTTTTTCAGATGTTGTTACCAGGGATTCATTTATTGGTAATATATTCCTGATTTTGTTTGCAATCATTGTATCTATGCCAATTATTCCGAAGATAAAGTATTTCTTTTTCAAATGGGGAAATAATACGGTGTATGCTGTAGGAAAGATAGGAGGAGCTGTAATATGCTGTATTCTTCTTGTGATTTCAAGTATTTTGTTGGTTGACAATACGAACAATCCGTTTTTGTATTTCCGTTTCTGATAGAGAGGACTGAATAGTTACAAAAAATCGAAAAATAATTTGAAAGGAGAAGTTACTCGGCAAAATATCCGCAAACAAAAGCAGAAAGTACAGAAACTTTATCATAAACTTGATTGTATCAGAACGGATTATATCAACAAAGTGGTTTCTGGATTGGTGAAAACCAAGCCAATGTGGATAACACTTGAAGATTTGAATATCAAGGGAATGATGAAAAACAGGCATCTTTCAAAAGCAGTTGCACAGCAGAAGTTTTTTGAGTTCAGAACAAAGCTGACAGCGAAATGCAAAGAATACGGCATTGAATTAAGGCTTGTTGACAGATTTTATCCGTCAAGCAAACTTTGTTATAAATGCGGCTGTATCAAATCTGATTTGAAACTATCCGACAGGACTTATACTTATTCGGAATGTGGATATACAGCAGACAGAGATTTCAATGCAAGTTTGAATTTGAGAGATTGTTTAACTTATCAAATTGCATAAACAAGCAATGA
>CACXGC010000047.1 GCA_902767155.1 uncultured Ruminococcus sp.
CGATAAATTCAGTCATGAGGATACAGCAGTTAATAAGTTCTACACGCTTGACGGCTCAACAAAAGAAAATAAAACCGTCAAGGGTATTAGGATTGAAGACTATCACCAAAAAAGCGGTGATACCGATGAAAACGGTATAATGACTGTCAAAGCGGCTGATCTCGGTATATACAAGATTATGTCGGACGGTTCGGAAGTAAAAATGACCGATGATGAAAAAGCTGCACTCACGGGAACGAATTTCATTGTTTCCTATGCTTATGATTCAGAAAGCGGTGATGCAGAAAGTTTCGGCAATCAGGAAAATATCAATGATAATGATTTTTCATATGATAACAGTGCAGAAGTTGAGGGCGAACCTGAAAAATATCCGAGTATTGTGATAAAAAATGCACAAAGATATGCAAACGGTGTTTACACACTGACAGCCGTTTATCAGAAACAAACGGCTGAAACAACAGCTGTTCATTTTACGGCAATATTCGATATCGTTTTCTCACGGTCATCTTAATAAACCGGCAGTTTTCAAGTTTTGAAAAAATAAAGAAGTGAGTTACTCTCCGAAAAGGTGTAAAATGGTAAGTAACCAAACAAACCATTGCGACTTTGAAGGGAGTAATTCACATGAAAGCTTATACTCTCTTGTCCCCGAACCGTTCATTTTTTTTCTTTTGTTTCGGGTTTACTTGCATTGTTGCTGTATTCCAACTGATTATATGCAAACACTCCACCGTATCTGAAATAGGAAAACGGTGGAGTGTTCTTTTTATAGATTTGAAGAAAAAACTGTCTGCAGTTCAGTGTGATGAAAATATTGTTTATATCTCCTCAGTGAAATCTGTATCCATTGCGATTTGCAGGGAATAATCCGGATATTCATTCTGTACTTTTTCAATTATTTTATGATATAGAGCACTTCGGTCTTTTGCATCAAAGCTTATGACAATATCAAAGCGGATAGATTTCTTTTCTTTATCAAGATAAAATCCATGCATCTGAAGTATATGCGGTTCTTCCTTTATGATCTGCATAATACGTTCCTTTGCCGCAATGGAATCAGGATCCTTGGTGTTGAATGAATAAACTCCGACAGCGGTAAGAATAACATGATGTTTTTGAAGTACCTCCTGCATAATTTTGCGGTTAAGACTGTCAAGAGCATCAATCGATAAGGTATCCGGCACCTCAATATGAATGGAACCGTTAAAAGAATCCGGTCCGTAATTATGCAGAACAAGATCGTATGCACCTATGACCTCCGGAAAGTCGGTCACTGTTTTTTTAATGTCCTTGGCAAGATCAGAGTCTGCACGTTCACCGAGTATTTTTGACAGGGTATCCCTGATCATTTCAATGCCGGATTTAATGATTACTGCTGCGATAACTGCACCAAGCCACGCCTCCAAAGAAATATGAAATATGAGGTATATTCCTGCCGCTGCCAGTGTAGATGCAGAGATGATCGAATCCAGTGTCGCATCCTCTCCGGAATTTATCAGGGAATCGGAATTTACTTTCTTTCCGGTATTCTTGACATATCTGCCAAGAATGATTTTTACCACGACTGCAACTGCTACAATGATAAGTGCAGCGGCACTGTAATCCGGAGTATCAGGTGTAATGATTTTTTTCACAGACTCCACAAAAGCGGTCACTCCCGCATACAACACGATAAGTGAAATAACCATAGCACTCAAATATTCTATTCTGCCGTAGCCGAAGGGATGTTTTTTATCCGGTGCTTTTCCTGCCAACTTTGTTCCGACAATAGTTATGACAGAACTGGCGGCATCAGAAAGGTTATTGACAGCGTCCATAACGATGGCGATTGAATTAGAAGTCAATCCCACAACTGCCTTGAATGCTGCAAGAAATACATTGGCAAGAATACCGATAATGCTTGTTCTTACAATGACTTTATCACGACTTGTACTTTCATTTCTGTCCTTTACTTTTGATTCATTAATATTCGACATAGCAACTCCTCCGTATTTTTAGAATATGATACTGTTATCATAGCATAAAAAATCCGTTATGTCTATAAATTCCACTTCA
>CACXGC010000048.1 GCA_902767155.1 uncultured Ruminococcus sp.
TATATATTATCCTCATTTTTCATCACCGTTTACATTGTACATCAAAATAGATATTTTGTCTATTATTTTATGATTAAATAGTATAAAAAAATTGTTCTGAAAGTGTTATTGGTTGTTGTGATTTTTGTGTGCAGTTATGCTGCGTTTTTTGTGACGGGAAAGCTTATTATGAATTCGTCCATTGTTGAGGAGCCAGAAAAAATGTCAAGCACGTCTTCTTCGGTTCAACATGAAGAGAAAGAAGAACTTTCGCAAATCAAAAAAGATAGATAGATTACTATACAAGCTATCATTTCGGATTTGTCATAGAATATAATACTGAATGTATCCCCGGAAACGGTTCTGCGTTCTTTTTCCATGTAAGCAGTACGCCTACAGCTGGATGTGTCGGTTTGTCAGAATATATGGTTCTTGAATATCTGAGAAAACTTGACAGTAGCTGTAATCCATGCATACTGATGGTGACATAGTAATAGCAAATGTTTTTATGACATAATGCGTATAAATAAGTCGTCCGGAGTTGGTCAGAACCGATTCCGGATGATTTTTTTCAAAAATATGGTTTATTTTTCTTGTTTCAACAATATCTTGATTTTTTTGATAAATAGTGTTACTATAGTGTGTAAGATTGTATGTTTTTTGGTGATAAAGTATCAGAAAGGCTGTACTATGATAAGAGTTTACAATAATGAAACAGTCGGGCGTTTTTTTCTTTCGCCTTTTGTGCGTGTTTGGCGAAATGACGAAAAAACAATACTTTTTGAATCTTCTGTTTTTAAAAACAGGGTATGTATGCCAATTTCGGTTTTAGATGATATTGGTGAGATGCTTGATATCCTTTCCGATAACGGTATGACAGAAGATGATATTAAATCATGGCTAAGCCGCCTTTATCCGGATTTGAAAGATCCGGTTCTTGTGCTGCAAATGCTTATGAAAGCAGGGATAATTGAATGACTGTCGGATTTATTGAAGAGCATGAGATTACAGACGGCGTTGGTCTTTGTAAAATGTCGGCTGTGCACTGTAACGGGAAAGTTATTCTAATCGGGTACGATTACGGAATAACATTGTTTATAACAGAAGAACTTTATCAGCAAATTGAAAATGATGATATTTCTGATGACCTGCTGTTCAAACTTATACAGCATGGTCTGGCGTATGCTCCGGAGAAAAATGAAATATTGTATCCGTCAAAAGATGTCTGTCCGTCTTTTTTTATTCTGGAGCTTACGAATAAATGTAATTTTGGCTGTACATATTGTTTTCGTGACCATGCGGCGGCACATGAAAGTTTTGCCAATGCGGATTCAATAGACAGGACTGTAAAAGTGATTTCCGAATATTGTCGTAAAAGAGGAAAACATAGTGTCAATGTTCAGCCTTGGGGCGGTGAACCTCTGCTAAACCTTGACGGCATTGTCAGAATATACGAGGATTTTGCAAAAGAGAATATAAAGTGCAATATCACAATTATGACAAATGCGTCACTTATAACTGAAAAGACAGCAGAAACACTGCGCCGTATAAATGCTGATGTGGGAATAAGTATTGACGGTCCTGAGTTCATTCATAATGAACAAAGACCGTATTATAACGGAAAAGCAAGTTTCAGCGATACAGTGAGAGGTATAGAAAATCTGAAAAAAGCAGGCTTTGCCGGTTCGCTCGGCACAATATCCGTTATTACAAAAAAATCTGTACATAAGGTTTCTGAAATTATACGATACATTGCGCTGGAACTTGGTATATCAAGCATAAAACTGAACATAGTCAGGTCGTCGCCTGATGTGTCATTGTCCGAAAATGAGATAGCTCTCTATTGTAAGAGTATGTTACAGACGCTTATAGAACTTTACAATGAAGGTCATACAGTTGTCGAGGGAAATGTAAGAAACAGACTTATGAACCTGATTGACCGCAGCAACACAAATATATGTGATTCTTTCGGCTGCTGCGGAGGTTATAAAATGATTTCGGTTGATATGAACGGAAATATTTTTCCTTGTGAAAGAACAGATGACGTTTCACAAAAATTCGGTAGTATCTGCGATGGAAAAGATATTCAGGATATAGTGCAGGATGCTTTAAAAAAACATCCGTATTTCACAAAAAAATATTCTCCCGAATGTGATAATTGTCCGTGGTGGTCGTATTGTCAGGGAGGATGTACAACAGCAGCACAATATTATGGAAGTGAAAAAGGATGTGTCGATAAACTGACCTGTACACTTAATCGTACATTATATCCGATGTTGGCGGAACTTCTTCTGACACAGCCCGATGTTGCCGAAATTCTTGTGGGAGGAAAATCTGATAGATAGAAAGGAGAAGTTTTTTTGAATGACAGGAAAAAAGAATCAATGAATTCACTGTATCTTGCGGTGGGATATAAGTGTAATCATAACTGTCGTTTTTGTCCGTGCGGCAGGGACGGCAGAAAGGCACTTACATACGGAAATGAGGATGTGCTTTCGGTGATAGATTCCGTGTTCTCTCAAAGGAATATAGACCATGTTACTCTTTCCGGCGGAGAACCTACAATTCAGCCTTGTTTCTATACAGTTCTGAAACGTCTTTCAGAAACATCTGCCCGTATTGAAATATTAAGTAATGCGGACAGTCTCGCAGATAAGTCTGTTATAGAGAAAATGGTGTCGTTTTTTCCTGCAGAACGTCTGTCTGTCGTTACAGCGTTTCATAGCCATATACCTGAACTGCATGAAATGATGAACGGCTCAAAAGGAAGTTTTTCGAGAAGTATGAGCGGTTTGCATAATTTGGAAAGCTATGGGATTTCTTACAGCGTAAAGCATATATTCAATAAATATTCGTACAAGTATCTTCCGGAATTTACAAAATGGTTTTTTGATGAATTTTCAAGGGCTTGTTACCTTATTTTCACAGGAATGGATCTGTGCGGCGTAGATAATGAAAAATGTGGTGAAGTTGCAGTTTCATGCAAAGAAATAACTCCGTTTCTTGAAAGTGCGCTTTCTCAGCCTTGTGTGAAAGATAACTGCTCATCGCCAAAAATACTTATAACTGATTTCCCTTTGTGCAGCACTGACCCTGTATACTGGAAAATGTACCGTCTTCGCAAAGGAGATGATTCCGGTTCTTACATAGGAATGACAAATGACGGCAGACCATGTTCCAAACTTGACAATATCAGCGATTGTGCGCCGTTCTTCGACTCCTGTAAGAAATGTGATATGCGTAATGTTTGTCCGGGATTGTGGAGCACAACGTGCAGATATTTTGGAGATAATGATGTTTCTGCTGTGAAACTGTATGTTGGAGTAACAAAATAAGTGCCAAAAACATTGACAAAAGTGTTTAAATATGGCATAATGTGTTCATAAGGAAGTGAACTTATGAGCA
>CACXGC010000049.1 GCA_902767155.1 uncultured Ruminococcus sp.
AATACCGATTTTCATAAGTAACACCACCCTGATAATATAATAAAACTTTTTGGGCGATATGTCAAACAAAATGTATCATTTTTACAAAAAAATCGGATAATTTTTTATAAAATGACTGTAAACTTTATCCACTTTCCATATTCTCCTGATGCTTTTATGCTGCCGTTATGTTGTGCAGCAATTTCACGTGCAATAGACAATCCCAGACCGTAACCGCCGCTTTTACTGTTTCTTGCCTCATCCTCACGGTAGAATCTTTCAAATATTTTTTCAAGTTTTTCGTTTGGAATTCCCGTTCCGGTGTTATAGACTTCTATAATGCGTTTGTTGTTTTTTTGAAACAATTTTACACTTATCTCAGCATTTTCCGACGAATATTTTACAGCGTTGTCGATAAGTATAGAAACTATATGCTTTATAGCGCTTTCGTCACCGTTGTAAAGCAGGTCGGGAACAACATCGACATCGAATTTTTTGCCCATTTCAAACATTCTGCTTTCAAACGGCAGAGCAGTCTGCAAAACTGCGTCACTCAGGTTGAACTCCGATTTTACAAGCTGATGACCGCTTTTGTCGTCCAGTCTTGCAAGTGTGAGAAGTTCGTTCACTAATTCGCTCATTCGCAGAGAATTTGTTTTGATGTAAGAAAGCCATTTATTGTCTCCGATTTCTGTTTCAAGCACGTCGGCATTTGCGCTTATCACAGCGAGGGGAGTTTTCAGCTCGTGGCTTGCATTTGAAATGAAAAGTTTCTGCTTTTCAAAAGTTTCCTTAACAGGTTTGACAAGCCAAAAGGAAAGTACTATTGCAAGTACTGCAAAGAGTAAAACGGAAATTACACCTATGACAGAAGTTATGACCGCAAGATCTTTATTTTGCTGATTTGTGCTGCTTACGTCGGAAAAGACTATTATTTTTCCATACGACTTTTTTGAAACTTCAAATGCGTACTGATCTATAAAGCCGAAATTTTTTTGGCTTTCAAGAGCTTTTTCACCGTAATCAACGAAATAGTACGGGTCAAAATCAGATTCTGTATTACAGCCGGTTTCTATAAGTACATTTAATCTGTCTATTTTCAGATAAAAGCTGAATCCCATACTATTTTGTTCGTTCATGGAACGCAGAGCAGAATTTACCATATTTCCGTCTGTATTTATAATGCTGTCGAGGTTATTCCTC
The DNA here is from genome assembly GCA_902767155.1 of uncultured Ruminococcus sp. Classification (GTDB taxonomy): domain Bacteria; phylum Bacillota; class Clostridia; order Oscillospirales; family Acutalibacteraceae; genus UBA1213. Next base: position 1,183 of record CACXGC010000049.1, read on the forward strand.
ATTTGCTGCATACTCTGATACTGAGCCGTAATGTTTATTATCAGCATTATCAGCATTACGGCAAGGGCAAGCAGAAATGTAACTATCATGACGATTTTTTTTTGCAGTTTTGCAATCATTTCATTTTACCTCTAAGCAATAACCGATGCCTCGTCTGGTCTTGATTTGTATCTTTGAATGAAGCATAAGAAGTTTTTTCCGCAGAAAAGAAATATATACTTCAACATTGTTATAAGCGCTTTCGTCGTCGGTACTCCATACCTTATTAACAAAATCATCTTTTGTCACGTTTTGCCCCGATTTTGAAATGAGTATTTCCATCATCTGAAATTCTTTTCTTCCGAGAACAATGGAATTTGTACCGCATATGAGTTCGCCCTTTTTCATGTCAAGGGTGATATCACCGAATTTAGGATTTATATCCGGTGTGATTCCAAGACGGCGTGTCATTGCTCTTATTCTTGCGAGAAGTTCTCCCTTTACAAAAGGTTTTGTCAGATAGTCATCTGCACCGCAGTCGAGTCCCTTTATTTTATCGTCTGTTTCCGATTTGGCGGTAAGCAGCAGTACAGGCATTTCTATTTCTTTTACACGAAGATATGTAAGAACATCAAGACCATTCATTCCGGGCAGCATTATATCAAGCACCATACAATCGAATTTTCCGGACATAGCTTTTTCGAGTCCTGAAATACCATCGTTTGCTGTATCGACTGAATATCCTTCACTTCTGAGTATAGCGGCAATGGCATCTGCAAGAGCTATCTCGTCTTCAACTACAAGTATTTTCATTTTTTCTTATCCTTTCATCAGATCATTCGGTCAGCCATTTTTTACGAAAAAGCTGTGAAGGGCGATGTCCGGCATAAGATGTCTGTTTATCTGTAGGTTCGGCAAGAATACCGTATTTTCTGCGGAAAGGAGCTTTTATAAGTTTTTTGCCGAGGATTATTTCATAGACCTGCTGCAGTTCTGTGAGAGTAAAATACTCCGGTACAAGGTTGAGTGCAATATCGGTGTACTGAACTTTTCCACGCAGACGTTCGACCGCATAGGAAATTATTCTGGCATGGTCAAAGGCTATACCGTTATTTTCGATTATATCATAATTATTGACAGCACCTTTGTCACTGCGTATCAATTCATGACGGATTTTAGCTGTAAGCTTAATGTTGTCATATGACAGAGTGAGCATATACTCCGTTGTCTTACAGAAACCGTCCTGCTGTTTGGTCAGATTCTGAGAAACGGTTTCAAGGTTTACGGTAAACCATGCAGCATTGCTTGCGTCATCTCCGGCGGCAACATTAACTTTTTCGCTGTCGATAAGTGCAAGGTAAGAACAGCTCATAACCCATGTACGTGGGTCACGCTTCGGGTCGCTGAAAGTATACAACTGTTCAAGATATATATTTTCAACATTTGTTTCCTCTTTGAGTTCACGCACGGCAGCTTGTTCTGTGGTTTCATCCGGTTCTACAAAACCGCCAGGCAAAGCCCAGCAGCCAAGACACGGATGACCGCCGCGGCGTATTAGTAATACACGAAGTTCCTTTTCCGGCAGTTTGCGGTAATTTTTTTCCTTTCTTTCGATAGCGGAGAATATTACCATATCTACTGCCACACTTGGCTTTACATAATCACCGGGACGATATGCGGCAAGAAATTCTTCTTCGGTCAGACCGTTTTTGTCTCTCAATTCATTCATTTTTATCACCTGTTAGTAGTTATTTGATAATATCATATTATCATTATAACACCCGAAAATGCTTCTGTCAATAAAAAAGTGCCGCGAAAAGACGTTTTTCTATTGAACTATAAATGAGCAAATTTCTAATGCTTTCGTCAGATTGCACAAACCCCTCCGGCACTTCGTGCCACCTCCCCTAAAGGAGAG
>CACXGC010000050.1 GCA_902767155.1 uncultured Ruminococcus sp.
AACGATGGTAGCTTTGGCAAAATCGGATACGATGAAACAGGAATTTTCTCAATATAGGTATATTTGTCCATATTTTGAGTAGCAGAATAATAAAATTTATCAAAGAGAGGAAAATTTCAATGGATAAGAAATTTATGGTGTTTTCAAAGAAAATTAACAGCTATATTCCGATTTCAGAAGCTTTGAACGCTCCGAAAATTGTACTCCAGCCTGATATGGCAGGAAATGTATTTTTGAGCTGGTTAGACGGCGGCTGGACTGATTCAAAAGACGGCAGTTCATGGCTTGATAATGGTTGGACTAATTCAAAAGACGGCAATTCCTGGATGGATAAGGGCTGGACTAATTCAAAAGATGGAAGTTCCTGGACAGACGGCGGCTGGACTAACTCAAAAGACGGCAGTTCGTGGCTTGATAACGGTTGGACTAATTCCAAATAAGGGGTGATATTTATTCTCGGTGTTTTGAAAAGCAAGCATCTTAAACTCAATGTCCTGACTCCGGATGACCTTCCGCAGATATACAAGTGGGAAACAGAAATCGAAACAAGACCGCTTTGGCAAGATAGTGTCAGTTTGCCGTCATCACTTACATTTTCATCGGATTTCAGCAAAAAATTGGAAAGCTTTTATCACAGCTACTTTATTATATCCAATATTGATGACAATGCCCCGATAGGCTGTGTCTATTCATACGGATATAACAGAACGGACGGTTTTATGCATATTTCTGTCTTCATTGACAGAAAATACAGGAAAAGTTTTACCGGTGCAGAAGCCGGTATACTTTTCAGTAAGTATCTTTTCAGCAATTTCCCGATAAGAAAGCTTTATACAGTGGCTTTTGCCTACAACATGGAAAGTGTCAGAATATTGGAACTTGCCGGTTTTCAGCGTGAGGGAACACTGAAAAAGCATAAATATTATGACGGCGATTACTACGATATGTATACGTATGCTATCTATCGTGAGGATATCGAAAAACTGGAAAAATATGTTAAGCCGTAATCCGGAATAAAACGATTGGGTGTTTTTTTATGGATATAAAATCTCTGTTCAGAGAAGACAGGTATTTGCCTGACCGCTTTGCAGTTGTAACATATTCGGAAAAGCTTACTTATGAAGAGTTTTACAGAATGGCAAGCTCTCTTTCAATGGAGAATTATTCTGCTGTTGCCGTTAAGGCTGATATTGGAACAGAACTGCTCATATTGCTGTATGCTTGTCTTATAAATGATACTGCTCTGATAATGATTTCCCCCGATTACACAACAGAACAGACTGAAAAAATATTAGTGGACACATCACCCGATATATTTCTGTGTGCTGAGAAATTCAAGCAAAATGATAGTTCGCTGACTGTTGAAAATTTTGTCAGAAACGGCGGCTCGTATGTGGCAGCAGTTTCGTCGTCGAAAAAAGGAAAAAGTCTGCTTCCTGATGAAACATTTCTTGTTTTGTTCACATCCGGCTCTTCCGGAAAACCTAAAGGAGTGTGCATTTCGAGAAATAATATACTTACGGATATGTATGCAATCGGACGTTCATACATTCATGCTCCGGAATCGATATATCTGCATATCATGCCGCTGTATCATATTTTTGGTATTATAAGCTCAATGACAGTATTGTGGGAATGTGGTACATTGTGCATTGGCGGGGGTATATCTGCTTTAATGCATGATATGAAATATTTTTCTCCGACAGCTCTCGATATAGTGCCGGAAGCAGCAGCGTATATTCTCAAAAGAGTCTGCTCGGGCGGTACAGAGTTACTCGGAGGAAGACTGAAAACAATACTTTGCGGCGGTGCGCAGGTCAGGCGTGATATTGTGACCGGATGGGCGGAAAAAGGCGTGATCGTATGGGGATGTTACGGAATGACAGAGTGTTCGGCGTGTGTATGTTTTTCTGATTCATCATGTACTGCCGGTACAGCAGGTCGCCCGATAAATTGTAATCAGGTGCGCATAGGTCAGGATGGGATGATATATGTCAGCGGTTCTAACATAATGCTGGGTTATCTTAACGGAGACCGTTCAAGATTCAGCGGAAACTGGTTCTGTACCGGTGATCTCGGATATTTTAATGACAGCGGCGAATTGGTAATAACCGGACGTTCTGATAATCTTATAACAACTGACAGCGGAGAAAATATACTTTTCGCAAAAGTGGAAAGTATTCTGAAATCGAATCCTTGTGTTATTGATGTCAGAATGCAGCATAAATATATTGAAGGAATACCCAAAGAACAGGTAATATATGTTCGTGTTGCTGAAGGTGCGGATATTCAGGGCTTTCTTCAATGGAAAGAACGTATGCTCGGAAAACAGTTTTCCGGATTGAAATTTATCGTCTGCGGTGAAAATGAGTGGATGAATGACAAAATATTCGGTTCGGAACAGTTCAACGGAAGGAAATTTCAGCTATGAAGGAAAAAGTTATAGAAATCGTAAGAGAAGTTTATGCGCAGACACCGGAGATTGAAATAACAGGAGATACTGATATTATAAATGATCTCGGTTCATCATCTCTGGAAATGCTGATATTTATAAATGAGCTCGAAGAAAATTTCAAAGTTGTTCTTAAGCCGGAATATTTTTCGCAGAAATGTACAGTTGATGATGTTTGTGCGATTTTATCCGAAGTTTTAAAGAAAAATGAGAACTTATGATTTTTTAGATCAGGAAATATCTGCAAATTAAAAGATCCACGTTTCAGACACATAAAGTGCTGACACGTGGATCGATAATTTTTTAGGAGTCAGAGTGCGGAATAACCGAAACTGTTTACAAGAGCCTCTATTCTTTCGCCTCTTGCGCACATAGGACATTTCGGAGGTTTATAACCTTCATAGTCTCCAAGATCGTTCGGGTCGAAAACGGAATTCACAGGATGACCGTCACATTCGTCTACTGTGGCAAATATTGAGGAAACTCCCACGACTATGCCGTGATAATAATTTACTGCATCAATTGCCGCAAGTGCGCTTCTACCTGTTGTCACTGATGCGGCAAGAACAAGAACGTGTTTTCCTGAAATCATCGGCACAAGGTTATCACGGAACATCATTTGTCCGCCTGAAATGAATTCGGGTGAAACAACATATATTGTCTGGTGGGCGTTCATGTTCATATAGTGGTCGTTTGTCAATTCATCTGCAATGCAGGTTCCTACTACTTCCATACCGTCAATGCAGAGGATTGTGTCAATTATAGTATTTGTACGGTAATCGGAAACTAATTCTTTTGCAACAGCTTTAGCCTCGGAAAGACGCATTTTTTGTGTTGTAACGTCTATAAAATAGTTGGTGTGGCTGTGCATTGTTGCAAAATGACCTTTCTGCACACGCAGAAAAACATCATTGTTTTTTGTTCTTATTTTCATTTCTTTTGACATGAGCATACACCTCTATTACAAAAAATATTCTCGTTAATGATAATTTTACAACATAATCACTAAAAAATCAAGACTTTAATGTGTAGTTGTTTAAAAATTGATGGTAGTATGACCGTCCTTGTCAGTGGACGGCTTTTCTTTTTGGAGAGAAAGCCGAATTTTTTTGAAAAACACAACAAACGGCTGTTATTGTGTTGACAAACAGGCATAAAAACTGGTAAAATAAATTGTTAAGGGTTGACGGTACGGGCAACTACTATATAATAGATTGGCAGATGTTAATATGATAAGAAGTATGACAGGCTACGGTCGGTTTGAAGGAATTATAGAGGGAAGAAAAATTATTTTTGAAATCAAATCGGTCAATCACCGCTTTCTTGAATTGCAGTGCCGTACTCCAAGAGGATGCGGCTTTATTGAGGAAACTATCAAGAATGTCGTTTCGGAATATGTAACAAGAGGTAAGGCGGATGTTTTCGTTGCAATCGAGGCAGATGACAACGTAGCGGCAGAAGTAAGTGTTAATCATTCGTTGGCAGCAGGTTATCTGAATGCGCTGAGAGAATTGCGTGATAAATATGGTCTGGCTGACGATATCGCAGTATCTTCTCTTGAAAAATATTCGGATATCTTTACGGTACATAAACCACCTGAGGATGAGGAAAAACTTTGCAGGATAACAGAACAGGCTGCACGTCAGGCTTTGGAATCCTTTGTTTCTATGCGTGAACGTGAGGGCGAAAAACTCAGAAATGATGTTCTTGACCGCTGCGACAAGATAATTTCTATCGTTGAACAGATAGAAAAGCGTTCTCCTGAAATCGTGAGCGAATACAGAAATAAGCTGCTTGCAAGAATAAATGAGGTTCTCGTAGATACGACAGCAGATCCGCAGCGTATTTTGACAGAAGCAGCAATATTTGCTGATAAAACTGCTGTTGACGAGGAAACTGTACGTCTTAGAAGTCACATAGACCAACTCAGAAATATGCTTTCGGGCAGTGAAGCAGTCGGAAGAAAACTTGATTTTATCGTACAGGAAATGAATCGAGAAGCAAATACTATCGGCTCAAAAGTCAATGATGCAGAACTTGCTCACAAAGTTGTGGATATCAAGTCGGAAATTGAAAAAATCAGAGAGCAGATACAGAATATTGAATGACCATAACCTACAAACAGGGGGATATACAATAAATGTTGCTTATCAATATAGGATACGGAAATGTTATCTCTGCCGCAAAAGTCGTGACTATAGTTGCGCCGGATGCCGCACCGGTGAAAAGACTGGTGCAGAATGCAAGAGACAGACATATGCTGGTGGATGCGTCATGCGGAAGGAAAACAAAGTCTGTGATAGTTACAGAAAGCGGACATATAGTGCTGTCTGCCATATCGCCCGAAACATTGGCGCACAGGATAAGCGGAACAGCAGTTACAGAGGAGGATGATGAAGATGAACAATGAAGGTCTTTTGTTCGTTATCTCAGGACCGGCAGGTGCCGGAAAAGGTACTGTTGTCAATGAACTGATAAAGGATGACAATATCCGCATTTCAATCTCTGCGACAACAAGAGCACCAAGAGGTAAGGAACAAAACGGAAAGGAATACTTTTTTCTCACCCGTGAAGAGTTTGAAAAGGATATAGATGAGGACGGTTTTATTGAGTATGCATCGTATCTCGGAAATTATTACGGTTCTCCGAAAAAGCCTGTTCAGCAGTGGCAGAGCGAGGGAAAAGATGTTATTCTTGAAATAGAAGTTCAGGGATGCGAAAAAGTAAAAAGCAAAATGCCTGATTGTGTAAGCATATTCATAATGCCGCCAAGCATGGAAGTACTTGAGAAACGTCTCAGGGGCAGAGGAACAGAAACAGAAGAAAATGTACTCCGCCGCCTTGCAAGAGCAAAAGAAGAACTTCCGCTTGCAAAAAATTATGATTATGTTGTCGTCAATGGTCCGATTGAGGAATGTGTGGCTGATGTGAAAGCTATCATTAAGGCAGAAAAGCTCAGATCAAAAAGATTTGACTTTGATGGATATATGAACTGAATTCAGAAAGGGAGATTTTTTTATGAGATACGAACATTATACAAGACCATCAGTTGATGATATTTTTGCCGGAAAGATGAGCAAGTATGCACTTGCGATCGCTGTTGCAAAAAGAGCCAGAGAAATTACAGACGATATGCAGAGCGATAAGGGAAAAGTCTGCGATAAGCCTGTTATTGTAGCGGTTGATGAATTCAAGAATCATAAGTACGCTATACTTGAGCCGGATGTAAATGAATGATAATCTTATCGCATCGGTGGCAATTGAAAAGGCAAATTACAGTTACGACAAATTGTATGACTATATTGTGCCCGATGGAATGAATGTCTCGGTCGGATGCAGAGTAAAAGTCAGTTTCGGTCATAGCCTCAGACAGGGTATTATAATGCACACACATAAGTCGGTTGATACTGCCGGACTTAAACATATTTCGGAATTGCTTGATGCTGGCCCCGTTTTGTCAGAAGAACTGGTCGAAATGGCTGAATTTATGAAAGAGCATTATTTCTGTACATTGTTCGATGCCTGCAAAGCAATGCTTCCAAGAGGATTATCGCTGAAACTGACTTACAGCTATCAGGCGGTGACAGATGCACCTGACATTATCCTAAGTGAATCCGAGCAGACAGCAGTAAATTATCTTGCTGCAAGAAAATCATCTGTTCGTGAGGATAGACTTCTTAAAGCACTTTCTCTTGTGAACAATAATCTGCTGGTGGAACTTGTTCGCAAAAAAGTTATACTGCGGACAGAAACAGTTAAAAAAATGTTTTCCGATGTTACGGTGAAAATGATACGTCTGTGCGGCGAAATTCCCGAAAGAAAGTATACTCCTCAGCAGGAAGAAGTACTTCGTGTACTTTCAGATATAGGAGAAGCTTCTGTCAAGGAAATATGTTATTTTACAGGTGTCACTTCATCGGTAACGGATAACCTTGTCAAAAAGGGTATCTGCGAATATTTCGAGATAACTCCACCTGAATCTGAACCTGTTCTCACAGAACCTGGTGATGTCAAAGAAATAATACTTACTCCGGAACAGCAGAAAGCTTATGACGATATCCGCCAAAAATATGAAAACGGTAAGCCGTGTGTTTCACTTCTTTACGGTATCACAGGCAGCGGCAAGACCTCTGTTTTTATGAAACTTATAGATGAAGTGAGTGCAGCCGGTAAGGGCGTTATATGCATGGTTCCCGAAATTGCTCTTACTCCGCAGCTTATAAATAAATTCACTGCACGATATGGCAGACGCATCGCAGTTTTTCACAGCGGGTTGTCGCTTGGGCAACGACTCAGCGAATGGAAACGTGTCAAAAACGGAGAGGCAAATATTGCTGTCGGTACACGTTCAGCAGTATTTGCGCCGCTTGATGATATCGGTCTTATAGTTATGGACGAGGAACACGAATACAGCTACAAGTCTTCGGCATCACCACGTTTTCATGCAAGAGAGCTTGCAAAATTCCGCTGTATGAAACATAATTGTCCTCTGCTTCTGTCCTCTGCAACACCATGTGTTGAAAGTTACTTTCATGCTTTGAGCGGGAGATATTCTCTTGAAACATTACGCTCAAGATATGGTACAGCAAAACTTCCCGATGTAATTGTTACAGATATGAACGCCGAACAGGAACACGGAAATCTTTCCGGATACAGTTCCGTTCTCCTTGAAGAAATTGAAAAAAATCTTGAGGAAAAAAAACAATCTATACTTCTTCTGAACAGAAGAGGACACAATATATTTGTTGCCTGCCGTCAGTGCGGCAAAGTTGTTTCTTGTCCTAATTGTTCGATATCGCTGACGTATCACAGCGCAAATCACAGGCTTATGTGTCATTACTGCGGATTCAGTATGAATGAGCCGTCGGAATGTCCTGAATGTCATTCAAAAAAATTCCGCTATTCCGGCGCAGGTACTCAGCGTGCAGAACAGGAAATTCAGAATTTTTTCCCGCAGGCAAGAATACTTCGTCTTGATACGGACAGTACTATGCAGCGTTTTTCATATGAAAAAAAACTCAAAGCTTTTCGCAGCGGAGAATATGACATTATGCTCGGCACACAAATGGTAGCAAAAGGACTTGATTTCCCCGACGTAACACTTGTCGGTGTTCTTTCGACAGACAGTATGATGTACAATGACGATTTTCGCAGTTATGAAAAAACTTTTTCACTGCTTACTCAGGTTGTCGGACGTTCCGGACGAGGTGACAGCAGCGGCAGAGCAATAATACAAACATTTGAACCGGATCACCCTATAATAGAGATGGCTGCCCGACAAGATTACGATGATTTCTACCGTACAGAGATAGTTATACGGAAATCTATGCTGTATCCGCCTTTTGCTGATATCGGCATAGCGGCATTCATCTGTGAAGATAATGATACGGCACGAAAGGCAGCAGAATATTTTTCTGACAGGCTGAAAACACTTGCCGAAAAAGATTATAATGATCTTCCGATGAGAATGTTAGGACCTTCTCCGGCAGCTATATCACGTATCGGAGGAAAGTATCGCTATCGTATTATAATAAAGTTCAGGAATTGCAAGAGATTCCGTGAAATGATGTCGGGAATGTTGAATGGTATTGGCAGTAACCGCTCGTTTTCTTCCGTGACAGTATGGTTTGACATAGATCCGGATGGTATCATGTAGAACCGTAAAAACGATATACATAATGGAGGCTTTTGAAAAATGGCTATACGAAACATTGTAAAGGAGGGCGACCCTATTTTGAATAAGGTGTGTCGTCCGGTTGAGAAATTTGATGAAAAATTAGCAGCTTTGCTTGACGATATGTACGAGACAATGTTAAACGGTGAGGGAGTAGGTCTTGCAGCTCCGCAGGTAGGAATACTCCGCCGTATTTTCGTTATTGATATAGGTGAGGGAAAAATCGAGTGTGTCAATCCGAAAATCATCAAGACAAAAGGTCGTCAGGAAGGCAGCGAAGGATGTCTTTCATGTCCGGGAGAGTATGGTATAACGGAACGCCCTATGTATGTAACAGTCAGCGCACAGAACCGTTTCGGAGATCAGTTTACAATAAACGCCGAGGGTCTTCTTGCTAAGGCTATATGTCATGAAAATGACCATCTTGACGGAATTCTTTTCAAGGAACACGTTATACGTACAATAAACCCTGATGAATTGAAAGTTCCTTCGAGAAAATGATGACTTCAAAGCATGGAGTGATAGAATGAGAATTGTATTTATGGGAACGCCTGATTTTGCAGTGCCTTGTCTTAAAGCACTGATAGATGACGGCAACGAAATAGCTGCTGTATTTACACAGCCCGATAAGCCCAAAGGCAGAGGTTACACAATGACACCGCCGCCCGTCAAAGTTACAGCGCTTGAGAACAATATAGAAGTGTTCCAGCCTGTTACACTGAGAAATGATGAAACATTGCAGCTTCTCCAAAAGCTTGAGCCTGAAATGATAGTAGTTGTAGCCTACGGGAAAATACTTCCCAAAGAAATAATTGACCTTCCGCAATACGGATGCGTAAATATACACGCTTCACTGCTTCCGCTGTACAGAGGTGCAGCACCGATTCAACAGGCAGTACTCGATGGCTGTGCCGTTACCGGAGTAACAGCTCAATGCATGGATGTGGGAATTGATACGGGTGATATTCTTATGAAAACAGAAACACCTATAGGCGAGAATGAAACTGCTGACGAACTTCATGACAGATTGTCATTGCTTGGAGCAGAGCTAATAGTAAAAGTTGTACACGCAGCAGCTGAGGGCACTCTTACCCGTGAAAAACAGGATGAGAGTAAGGCAACTCATGTCGGAAAGCTGACAAAAGAGATGTCGGTTATTGATTTTTCAAAGTCGGCGCAGCATATTCACAATCAGGTAAGAGGACTTAATTCATGGCCGAGTGCTTCCGCAGTGCTTAACGGTAAGCGTGTCAAGATACACCGTACAATTATCGCAGAGGGCAGCGGCGAACCCGGACAAGTACTTTCACTGATTCCCTTTATAGTAGCGTGTGGCGAGGGTGCTGTCGAGATAACAGAACTACAGCCGGAAGGCAAAAAGAAAATGGATGCCCGTGCTTTTATCAACGGATTGCATGGTATTACAGCAGATGAACTGAAATTTTCATAAGGAGTAACAAAATATGGCGCTGTCAGCAAGACAAATTGCTTTTCAAGCTTTGATGAGCATTGAAACAGACAAATCATATTCAAATATCGTGCTGAGTCATATTCTTTCGGATTTTGATGTAGCACCAAGAGATAAAGCTTTCGTTTCGATGCTGTTTTATGGTGTCATAGAAAAGAAACTTCTGCTTGATTATAATCTTGCCCTTTCTTCCGAAAGACCTGTCAATCAGTTGGATATACCTGTTCTCGTTATTCTTCGCATGGGACTGTACCAGCTTTTCTTTATGGACAGCGTTCCGCCATCAGCGGCAGTTAATGAAAGTGTAAAACTGTGTAAAGATAATAAGCTTTACAACGCTTCGGGGTATGTGAACGGCGTATTACGTGCCTGTGCAAAACAAGAAAAGCTTTCTCTTCCGGATAAAAAAAGAGGAAAAAACAAGTATTTTTCCGTGAAATATTCATGTCCGGAAACAGTTATAAAGCTTTGGCGAAATGCTTACGGTGATGAAGTGACAGAGGGCATACTTTCTTGTCTTGATGGTCGTCCGCCTATGTCTGCAAGGGTAAATACACTTAAAACAAGAGCTGACAAGTTGATAACTTTACTTTCTAATGAAGGTGTAAAGGCGGAAAAATCTTCTGTTGCACAGGACTGTATACTGATGAACGATACCGGTGCGGTTGAAGAACTTCAATGTTACCGAAGAGGACTTTTTCACGTTCAGGACACTTCTTCTCAGCTATGCTGCCGATTATTGCAGGCTCAGAGCGGTCATACTGTCATTGATGCCTGTTCTGCTCCGGGCGGAAAATCTTTTACGATCGCAGAGTTTATGGAAAATCAGGGAAAAATAATTTCCTGTGACCTTTACGACCATCGTCTGAAAATGGTCAGGAGCGGTGCAGAACGTCTTGGTATAAATATCATCGAAACGTTGGAGGGTGATATGTCACAGGCGGAAATACTTCCGATGGCTGACAGAGTGCTTTGTGACGTTCCGTGTTCGGGTCTCGGAATTATACGCCGAAAACCTGAACTCAGATATAAAAATAATTTGGGTCTTGACACTTTGCCCGATTTGCAGTACTTTATATTGTGTAATGTTTCACGTTTCGTTAAGAGTGGGGGATTGCTGGTATATTCTACCTGTACGTTGAATCCGCAGGAAAACGGAGAAAATATCCGGCGTTTCCTGAGAGAACACAGCGATTTTATCCCAGAAAAAATAAATCTTCCGGATTGTGTGAAGCGGACAATTGAAGAACCGGATAACGAATTGACACTGTTTCCGCAAACGAACGGTACAGATGGTTTCTTTATAAGCCTGATAAGAAAGAAGTGACAAAACCTGAATGCAGACCGATATAAAAAGCTTGTATGAAAATGAACTAACAGAGTTGATGACCGGATTCGGCGAACCTAAATACAGGGCGGCTCAGATATTTCGCTGGCTGCATGAAGGTGTCACATCTTTTGATAAAATGACCAATGTTTCAAAAAAATTAAGAGAAAAACTTGTGGAAAACTGCTATATCTCAAATGCAAGTATTGAAAAAAAATTAATTTCGTCTTATGATGATACAAGGAAATACCTTTTTTCTTTTTTTGACGGAGAAACGGTTGAGTCGGTGCTGATGAAATATCATCACGGATATACAAGCTGTATATCTACACAGGCAGGCTGTAAAATGGGATGTACATTCTGCGCTACGGGTCAGGGAGGCTTTTCAAGAAATCTGACTGCCTCTGAAATGCTTGCACAGATTCAGGCTGAACAGAAAGATAACGGCATAAGAATCTCCAATATCGTTTTGATGGGAATGGGAGAACCTCTTGATAATTTCGATAATGTCGTCAGATTTCTCCGTCTTGTAAGCTGTGAAAATGGAATGAATATCGGTATGCGCCACATTTCATTATCTACCTGCGGTATAGTGCCAAGAATATATGAACTCGCTGATATGAAACTTCAGCTTACGCTTTCTGTCTCACTTCATGCACCGAACGATGATATCCGTTCCCGTACAATGCCGGTGAATAAAAAATATCCTGTCGCTCAGCTGCTTGATGCCTGCCGCTATTACAACGCTCAGACCGGAAGAAGAATATCTTTTGAATATGCTATGATAGACGGCGTGAATGACAGTGATAGCTGTGCAACGGAACTCGGTAAAAAACTTAAGGGCATGATTGCACACGTTAATCTCATTCCGGTCAATACAGTAAGCGGTACGGGATATCGGAAAAGCAAAAAAGACAGACAGCAGTCGTTTATTAATATTCTTGCCGGATACGGAATAACAGCAACAGTCAGAAGAACACTCGGAAGCGATATAAACGCTTCTTGCGGTCAGCTTCGGCGAAAAAACAGGCAGGACACAGCAACTATAGGGGGAGAATGACGAATGAACGTATATTCACAAACCGACATAGGTTTGAAAAGAGATTCAAATCAGGATTATTGCATAGTAGGTGAATTCCCTGACGGTTCTGTGTGGGCTGTTGTTTGTGACGGTATGGGGGGAGCAAACGGCGGAAGTACTGCCAGCCGTGTAGCTGCCGAAAATATTTCAGATTCGCTTAAGAGCGGCTACAGGGATGACATGACTCCCGAAGAAATAAGGAATCTTATGCAGCTCTCTGTTGAATATGCAAACAGGGCTGTATATGATATATCAGTTCATGTTCCGGGACTTTCCGGCATGGGAACAACGGTAGTTTGTGCTGTCGTAAGAAAAAAACGTGCGCATATCGTACATGCAGGCGACAGCAGAGCTTATATATGCAGTGACGAAGGAGTGCGCCAGATCACTACAGACCATTCCGTTGTTCAAAAACTGGTCGATATGGGTGAGATAACAAAGGAACAGGCAAGATATCATCCTAACCGTAACCTGATAACCCGTGCACTCGGTACAGAACCTAATATACGTACCGACTATAATACCGTTGAGTTTGAGGACGGTGCAAAACTGGTGCTTTGTACTGACGGAATGTCGGGATATATTACGGATGATATGCTTCTGGAAATTATACGTCAGAATGCAAGCGAGACCCTGACGGAAAAACTGGTTGAACGGTCCAAAGAAATGGGCGGCAGCGATAATATTACTGTTGCCGTGATTGCGGACTAATGCTTGAAAGGAGATTTTTTAAACAGCCGAAAATATTGATATTAGTGATTAAATGTGTAAAAATATCCTCATAGAGAGGAGAAATGACGAAATTGCTAAAAAGTTATAAAACTGAAATCTTCCCTAC
>CACXGC010000051.1 GCA_902767155.1 uncultured Ruminococcus sp.
AGCCCGATTTTACGCCTGTGGAGTTAGTAGGTTACGAGAACGATGAAGCAGGAAGCCCATTGGCTTTAGACAATGGGTAGTTCACTTTCATAAAACTTATATAGTTTTAATGCTGATTTTGTTGACATTTTGTAAAAAAAATAATATAATGTGAATGACATATTTTTGGTGGGGGGAAATTTTTGTGAAAAAAATAAATTATAACAGAAGTTCCGGCAAGTCTCATGTTGAGATTTTTAAGAAAATGGTATGTATGCTTATAGCAATGATGTTGTCATTGTCAGTTCTTTGTGTAAATGCTGATGCTGTTACTATTAGAAAGAAAGGGGCAAATGATACCTATCAGCCGCTTCATGTCGCAATTTTGATGGATGAAAGTGCCTCTTTGGATTCATCAGACCCTGAACGCATTTCCAGAGACGCAGCAAAGGCTTTTTTGAATTGTGTACCTTCAAATCAGAATGAGATCGCACTTTTTGGCTATAGTGATGATTTGCAAAAGAAAAAAAATCTTACAAGTATCGCAAGCAAAGAAAATATTGATGATCTGAACAACGAACTTTCAAGTATGAATGTATGTTCTGGTCGAACTAATATGGTTTCTGCGATTGTGGAAGTAGATGATTATCTCAGAAAAAATTCTGATGAGAATTATAAGAATGTGATAGTTGTGTTCACTGACGGTGCGGAAACAGGTCTTATTGATGAAGAAAAATTACTTACTACGGACTCGAACCAGGACGAAATCCATGATGTAATAGCTGAAAAACTTAAGGATACTGATTCTGTTGTTTACAGTGTGGCATTCGATTATAAAACAGATAAAGGTGTTCATTCTATCGGCAAAGATGGATATGGCAAAAAGATTCTGGATGAAATTGCTAAACAAACGGGCGGTCAAGTAATGATAACCGAAACAGGAGATATTGATTCTCTTGACGATCAGTTCTTGAAGATAGTAAACGAATTGTGCAATATCAGAAGCGAAAGTATTGACCAATTTGCCGGTGATGGAAAACTTCATGAAACAACGATAGATATTACAGATGTTGTTGTTGAAGCAGACATCAGAATAAGTACTGATACACTTGATAAAATGAGTTCAGCTATTATAAAACTGTATGATCCTGAAAATAATGAGGTGAAACTGTCAAGTAATAGTGATGATGTATGGTACAATTTTGACAGACTTGCAGCAAATATAAAAATTATGCATCCTAAACAGGGTAAATGGAAATTGACAGTTGAAAATCTGAAATCCGATAAACCGATTAATGTAAATCTGATAAAGCAGTATAATATGTCTTTTAAGGTAGAAATAAAAACCTCAACGGGAAATCCGGAAAAGGCATCCTTGAATGAGCAAACACAGGTTGAAGTTAATTTGGTTTCAGATGGTCAGCTTGTTACATATGAGCCAATGTATAATGACCCGAAGACAGAGGCATATGTTTTTCTCACAAAGGGAAAAGATGACTATTTCATCGGTAAAGATTACACAAACAAACAAATGTTTGAAGAATTTACAGATGTACTCGAAAAAAGACCAAATACAAAGAAATATCCGATGAAATCAACCGGAAAAAGCTTTGTTGCAGATATTCTTATGGAAAGTGAAGACGAATATATTGTGGGTGTATGGGTATGCTCCAGTCACTATTATTGTTATGAGGAATATCCGATAAGTGTATCATATAATTTTGGATCTGCGGCAGGCAAAGAATTTGGAGATATCAAGCTGAACCAGGGTGAAACAAAGACAATAGACAAGCTTCATGATTTCTGTACAGATGATAAAGCGGACATCAGTGTTTCCGCCGGAAATGATGTTGTTGGAGTTCAGCAGAGCGGTGACAGTCTTACATTGACCGGAAAGAATCACGGAGACACAGAAGTTGTAGTTACATATAAGTCACCTGTTAATGGAGAAAAGTTTGAAAAGAAAATCAAAGTATCTGTTTTAAATGCTCCTCCGGTAGTGTCAAAGGCTGCTGCTATAGAGATGCAGGTCGGAGATACTTTGGTCGAAAAGGGAATATTGAATGGAGTGAAAGATCCTGAAGGTGACAAACTGGAGATATCCGGCGCAAGATCCGATAATCAGGATGTTGTTACCGTAAAGCCTGGTAACGGAGAAATTACTATTGAAGCTGTTTCGGCCGGTGAGGCAAAAATTACAGTGGAAATCACCGATGGAATAAACAAGGTCAACAAAGTAATCGAAGTAAAGGTAAATCAGTCACCATTGTTTGTTATACTTCTGATTGGCGGAATTTTGGCTGCTGTTGCAATTATAGCGGCTATTGCGATAATTATGGGAGAAAAATCGAGGAAATTCCATATTGTATTGAAAGATATTTATTTCGTTTCTTACTCAAAAAAGTCTAAGATAATACATAAAGTTAAATCCCCTGTTTCATTGAGCAGCAGCTTTGTTGGTGTCGGAAAAGTTGAAATTTTTAAACTTATAGAATCAATTATTTCTGATGGTAGTAATAATATTTCTGAAAAAGATGATCTTAACAGGTTTATTGAAGATAACAGAAGCAATATTTCAAAATTGGATAGTGTTAAGATCGTTGGTGACAAGAAAAATTCAACTCATGATATGCTCAAGGGAAAACTTAGCGGTGCAAATCTGAAGAACGATCCTGTAGAATATTATGATGGAGACAACCTTATCATAGATCTTGCAGAATGTTCAGACAGCAATAGCAAATTGGAATTCAACGTAATTGATGAAAGCAGCTACACAATATTTACGTTCTCATTCATTCCGGAAGTTGAGTGAAAGATGCCTTGAGAATATTTATGCAGTCATAAGATTAAAGTTGTTTTATTGCTATGAAAATTTTTCTGTAATATTTGCAGTCAGGTATAAGACTGAAATATATATTCAAATTATTTAAATCAGGAGGTAGGAATATGCCATTTGACAGTTACGAGAAAACGAGTTTCGAGGAAGTGCGAAGCAAATGGGTTTTTACAGGCGACAAAGTTAAAAAGCTTTCGAGAAGCAGAGGCGGTTCGATTATTGATTTGGTTCCGAAATCAGATCCCGTTGATACCCCGACGTTGGTTGTATCAATTGGCGGTCTTGGCGGCGACACACTTAATCAGATAAAGAAAAAGTTTATTGAGCGTGTAAAGCCTCAGCCAACAGGTCAGGAAAAAGTTTTGTTTGTCGAGCTTGATACGGATGACAACTGGATGAAGAATCTTAGAGAGAGCGTTGATAGTGATTCAAATATAGGCTTTTTGACAGCAAATGAACAGGTCAATATAGTTTCGGATACATCACCGGCTGTTCAGCAAATCGTTGAAATCGCTCAGAACAATCCCACTGTACCACAGCATGACTGGGTAGATATGAATCTTCCAAAAGATATGCTTGTGTCTCAGGCAGGCGCAAAAGGTACAAGACAGATGGGAAGATTGTCTATATCAGCAGGAAATAACTATCAGTTCCTTCGTACAAAAATACAGGACAAGTTTAAAATTCTCCAGAAAACAGCACCGGTAAGAGATGGAACTTCAATCGTTAATGTAATTCTTATCGCCGGAATAAGCGGAGGTACAGGAAGCGGAAGTATTATAGATACTACATATCTGCTTTATCTTGCAGCACAGGATGTAGGCGCTATCCATATTGATATTGATGCTATATTGTATACACCCGATGTGCAGGAGAATGTTAATGGTGTTAATAAAGATAATCTCAAACGTAATTTTACCGCCTGCATGAAAGAGATAGATACTTTCTTCAAAGCAAAAGAAACAGGAGAAGATTACCGCTTTAAGTGTCATTCTTTTCAGGACGGTAAACTCAGAACAAGTGCGGGTACAATTGTAGGTAATTCAACCTCTATTTTTAGAAGTGCTACTTTGGTTCAGGGTTATAATGCAGCAGGTCTGGTTCTGGATAAATCGGTTCCGATAAATACTGTATCCAATTATGTAGTAAATCTTCTGTGCAATATGTCTGATCTTAGGGATAATGCCGGTAATCCGGTAACACTTATCCAGTCAATATTCAATAACGAAGGTGCAGCAGCAGCAGCACTTATGCCAATTCTTAGCAATAATCCCAAGCTGCCAAAAGATACATATTACGAATACAGAACTATCGGTTATCATGATGTAGCTTTTCCTGTTGAGGAAATAATGACAGTTGTTGCAAACCACGTATTGATGGCGTTACATAAATTCTATCAGAAAGAGCCTTCAAATTCCGGTAAAAGCGTTCTTGAGCAAACAGGAGTTTTTCCGATAGTGGATAATTGTTTCTTCTATGGTGATGATAATGCGTCCGTTGTTGATAGTATTAAAAAAAGAAGCAATAGTATAGATCAGAAATGGATAAAATCAAATTCGGAAAACAAGATAGACTCTCATATTAATGTTAGCGAATATGTATATGATACCAAGTGGATAGATTCCGCATATGATGAAATTACAGGCGCAATTAATTCGGAATTCAATAATAATGGTCCTTATGCAGCTCTCAGACTTAGTCAGGATATTTGTGCTTGTCTTGAAGTTGTATTGGATAACAATGTAAAAACAGCACTTTTGAAAGATCTGGAAGATAGTGCTTCAAGATTTAAGAAAGCAGCAGTTGCAGCTAAAAATCAGATTGACAGATCCGGTGTACTTTCCAAATTGTTTGCAAACGATGAAATAGAAAAACAGGTAAGAATCTTTAAATCCAGTTTGCAGAATTACGATGTTGTAAAATGGGAAATATTTGTATTTGGGCATTGTATTAATGCGATTTGTGATCTTCGCAACAAATTGGTTGCTCAGCATAACGATGTATTTAACAGATATGTGGGAGCATTCCTTGCTATTAACAAAATTCTTGAAAAAGACAGTACAGGTGTTGTTGATGCAGCTTACGGCGGAAATGTTTTCAGTGCAACGCTTCTGAACCCTTCAGATCTCCGCAGCGATAATACACGACTTTATACTATTATAAAGCATTGCCTTAAAGATGAAAAAATCGAGAAACTTAGCAAGAGTTTTATTGAGTCTATGCTTCAAAATCGTAAGTCATGGACAAGCACAAACAGCAGTGATTTCAATGCTGTAAGTGAATTCAAGAAGATATTTGATATATACTTTACTGAGTTCAAACAAAATATCATTCAGATATTTATGGTAGTAAAATATACCGGTGAGGAATATACGAACAATAATAATGTTGATGTTGATAATCTTCTTGATGTACTGTATTCATATATAGAGCAGAAAGACCAATATCCGGATCCTTGGGGAAGATTTGAAGAATACTGCCTTACAAATTACGGTATAAAACCTCTGCACAGAGCAGCCGAAGAAATATTGAGAGAAGCCACAAGTGTCGGATACTGCGCTAAAGAAGACGATGGTATGACAAATACAGGAGTAAGTTTTGACGCTTTCCCGAATTATAAACTCCTTTGCCTTATGAAGAGTACACCTGATCTTAATAAGATAATAGAGGGTGATCCTGTAAATAATGTACCTCCTCTTCCGCAGCTCCAGCAGTGGATACATGGTGCAGGTACTGTTGCAAGAGCAGATATTTCCTCGGTTATGTGCCTTAAAGTATTCTACAAATTGCCGCTTTATATGTTCAAGGGATTCAGTAAGGATCAGGAAATATACTACAATGCGGTTACATCCGGTAATGCTCATGATGCTGGTCTTCATATGGATAACAGCAGCGAACGTCCGTGGAGAGATTTTCCGCAGCTTATTGGCTGTGACGGTCTGCGTCTTCTTGAATCATCACCTGCGCAAGCATATAACAGACCCGATTATAAATTTGAGATCAGTATGCTTGAGGATATAAAGGCTAAGGCGGATTACTGCAGAAATGACCAGAATGAAATGATCGGTCTTCGTGCCCCAGGCGATATGTACTATACCCTTTACTACATAGATGATGTGAACAAGGTACATATGGAACAGTGGAAAAAGAATCTTATTTCTCAGTTTGAAGCAGATATTAATACCGCTATTGATGGTATTGAAGAAGTTGCCCTTGAGGACAGCGAAAAGGATTGGGACAGACAGTTTGAAGAAAACTTTGCAAAGAAAACATTACATCAGCGTCTTTTGGATGCCCAATATATTCTTAGTGAAAGGAAACTTCACGAAGTTTGCTGTCAGCTTGGCAGAGCCGAAACAGATGTCGGTCAGTTTGATGATGTTGAGAATTCATCAAGCGGCGGTTTCTACAAAGTAATTCGCCGCAGTACAAAATCAAGAATGTTGCTTAATGAAACTGAAAAGCTTTGTAAGGAACTGAATGATGAACTTGAGAAAATTAAAAATAAGATAGTTACTGAAAGAAGAAAAGCTTTAATTGATGAAGCTAAGAAGAGAGCAGGAGAGGCAAATACCCGCAAGCTTGCAAGACAGCATCAGGAAAAACTTAAGCTTTTCTTTGAAGGTTTGCTCTGTAAAGTAATAACAATTGAGAAAGATAACATAAGAAAAACTATTACAGTTAAGATGCATAAATCATTAGTAAGCGCAGTAGGAGATGCACTTGATCCGATATCTACGCTCAGAGCTATGAGTCTTGAGAAAGAAAATTATCTTTATGCAGTGTTCACAATGTTCGTTTACCATAAAGCAGATCAACCGGAATGGTGGGATAGATTCAAGACCGTACTCGGTAGAGAGTTTACTGAACACGCTGATGAATTTGCCGAAGTTTATGCAAAACTTAATAAAGAGTTCATTCCTACAGATTTGTTATATTATCCTGTGGATTTTTACGAGGCAAATGATAATTTGAAGGTTATTAATGAATCCTATGATAATGATCTCGCTCTTGCGGCGAACCCGGTATTTGAACATTTTGGTGAAACAAAACTTACGATTGATGGACTTCCTGAGTATCGAGGCGCAAAACGTCCGTACGGATATACTATCGGAAGTCAGCTTGTAAAATTCTATCATGATATAAAAGCTTATGCAAAAACATATGGAATCGAAGAGTAAAAGATCGCTGAACTTTATTATGATATAGCAAAACAGACTATTTTTCCGGATACGGTGTCGATGTTTTGTCATCGGCACCAGTGTCGGAAAAAAATAGAAGGAGATTTTGAGTATGCCGGCTAATTTTATTGATCTTAGTAATGAAATAACTAAGTTGACCGATACTAATTTTAATAATACTTTCGATTTGCCGACTGGCGCATGTAATAATAGGAAAGTATTTGTTGTGTTGGATGACGAAAGTAAAGCAATTGAACAAATTTACGAAAGACTTAGTGCTATATCAAGACCTATTAACGGATGTTCTTCAAAGGCATATTATATAACTAATTCTCATGATGCAGAAAAAAATATCGTACTTGAACGAGATTTCGATACCAGTCAAATGTTGGATGTTATTTTTGTCATGCACACTACAGAAAATTTGAATAAAATATTGTCCAACCTGAAAACAAAAATTATAAACAAATCAAATGCAGAGGTAATGTTACCTTCAATTTTTGTAAGATTTGTATTTTTTAGATTGTTCAGATATGATGAAAATTTATCACCTAAAAGTCTTACAGATTATTATAAAAGTGAAACAAGAAAACTGGCGGGAATATTGTTTGACCAGTTTAGTGACCGGTCAGGTAAAATAAGCAACAATTATTTTGTCGGTTCAAGAATTTATAACTATTTGTTTAACAACGAAAGCAATCAGGATCTGCAGTGTTTGAATTTTGCAGATACTGTTTTCAATATAGCTTGTATGGATAACCTATGCCAGTCATCTGATATATCCGAGTTTAAAAAGGATGATTTTGCATGGTATACGTTCAAGATTAAAAAAATGTATATACCGGAGTATATTATTCTGTTTTCATTGCTGAAACCTATAAGGGAACTTATGGCAGAAGATTCAGAAGTTTTTATGAAAAATAATGAAAACATGGCTAAACGTGCGTCAGAAAAAATATGCAGTAAACTGAAAATTAGCGCAATGAATCAGATTGACGATAAATTAGACGACATGAAAGAATATGTGCCTATGGAAGTAGGTAAGGACGAATTTGATAATAAAACAAGAGAAGTTCAGAATTATACAAAAGGATTCAAATTAGGACCTTTTACGATTGTTAAAAGTAGACCTGATGGAACAAAGCGCAAAGTTAGAGATTATGAAGAAACACCACTGAACAGTGAAAAAGAAGTTTTGATGAAACAATATCTCAATACAATAAATGTTGTACTTTCGGATGAAGAATTCTATAAATGTATTTTCGATTCATTTGATAATTTTATACAAGCCGGTCCTCATTTTAATTATGACCTTGTTGAACAAAAGGTCAGGAGTATAGTCGAGATAATTTTCAATTCAAGTGATGAAAAATCCATATTGAGTATGCTTAAGCAAAAGTATCTCAAAAATATACGCAGATATGTTGAGCATTTTTCGAAAATTATTCAGGAATCGTCAAGCAAAGTTTATGAAAGTATTGATTCGGCTCGTATAAGATATCGACAATATTTCAACGGACTGACACATGCCGTACATCCGGATGGAATAAATTTTGATATTCATATTCACGATCTTACAGAGGTAGGTTCTATTTATGAGCAGATTGTGAGATTCTTAGATAATGATGCAGAAAGTTTTGCTAAAAACTGGAAGGATGAGAGTGATCTGTTAAAAGGGCAGCTTACTTTGGATAACCAAATAACTTCGCTGCCACTTGTATCAAATGCGGATACAACTGTTATTGCTGACAATAAAACAAATATTCTTCTTTCGGATTTTGAAAAAAGAATAAAAAGAGAAAGTACATTATATTACATAAAATGTGATAGTATAGACCAACTTCGTTACGGAATTATAAATATCGGGGGTGAAGATGAATGATTCTGAAAATAAGTATAAGAAAAATTCTTGCAGCGTTGATAGGTGGAATTCTTGGAGCTGTCGGTGGCAATATTGTTTATGGACTGTTGATAAATCAAGTATGGAAGCCGCTTGTTGTTGCGTTATTTTTCCTTATTTTGAGCGGTACAATATTTTTGTCAATATGGCTCTTTTCAAAGTTGCTCGGTGACTTCGACTATTTTATGAAAAATCCGATCAACAATAAGACTTTTAAGCGTTGGGTTCCGATAATGTTTGCCGCAATTTTCTTGGTTTCCATGCTGCTTGAATTCATCTATGAAATTGGTGGAGACTTTATTGCATCCCAGCCAACTTCTTATATCTTTGCACTTGATATTTCAGGTTCTATGACTATAACAGACCCGAATAATCAGGAAGCTGAGGCAGTAAGCAAAATTGTAAGCCAAATGGACGATAAGTTTCCGTTTGCAGTGTATACTTTTTCTGATGGTGTAAAGTGCGTTGAAAAAATGCATAAAAAAACAGATAAAGACAATGACAAAAAATGGGATTTTGAGTATTACGGTATGACGAGTATGTATGGCGTTATTGACGAAATCCTGAATGATTATGAAAAAGCACAGAATGATAACAGTTGGGTTGGAGGAAATTCGCCAAGAATTATTCTTGTGTCAGACGGTTCGCCTACTGACGGTGATCTCTTTGGCAGAAGTTCGTTCAATGCAGCAGAAACCTGCCGCAAAAAGGGTGTGTCAATATGCGGAATAAGTGTTGTTGGCGCAGATCAGGAGCTTATGAGCAAGTTGTCGGAAAATACAGGAGGCAAAAGCTTTTCTATATATGATATCGACAGTTTGTATGATTCTTTGAATTCAGCATTGACCGCAAAATCAGAAGGCGACAGAACGCTTATATCATATCGTGGTTTTGTTGCGAATGATGCACTGTTCTGTGTTCTGAGAATTTTATTCCTTTTTGTTATTGCGCTTGCTTTTTGCGGTATAATATATCTTTCAAATGCTATATACAAAGATTGGAAACTGATTTTCATAACTAAGATAATTACAGCAATCATAGCTTCGTGTATGGTTGAATTTTCGATTCAGTCATATCTCGGTAATGAAATTATATCGAGAACTGCGTTGTGTATGCTTATCGCATTCAGCATACTTCATACAATTGTAAGTACCGGAAGTGATAGCAGTGATACGACTAAGACGATTGATTTGCATTCAACCGGAACTTTGGAAGGAAGAAAAAAATTGGACATAAATGAAATATGAGTTAAAGGGGTGGATATTTTGGGTTCTTTGAAATATGAAAATGGAGTCTTGTGTTTTTATAAAAGAAAATACAAAAATTACAATGAGAATACCAAGCTATACATTACACTCGAAAATAAGACATTGGACATAAAGGTAGAAAATGCCGAAATGATTGATAAAGAAGGACTGACATTCTTTTCTGTTGATAAATCATATTTTCGTGGAAACGGATACTATGTTGCAACTTTATTAGAAAACGATGTTGAAGTTGAAAAGTATGGTTTTTATTATGGTGATACTATTACGGTAGAATTTGAAGAAGTGACACGCTGTGATAGTAAAGGCGTTGAAAGGTATTACTTTAGGTTTCTTTCAAAAGCAGTGTCAATACCGGGTAACAGAATCTATATCATCGTGAACGATAATCAGGCTTTTAAGTTTTACATAGATAAGCTGGAAGTAAATGTTGATAAATATTACACTATAAAAAAACCAGAAAAATATGAGTTAAAGGTCGACAGTCTGAAACTTGACAACGATGTTGAAATTTATGATGAGAATAATGTGAGATATGGTATTGTAATTAACAATGTGAAAAAGGTATCGCCTAATGGATAGGAGGAAAAAATATGGAGATTGCATATTGCCCTGAATGTGGTGAGCAGATTTGCGGCGAAGAAAAAAAATTCTGCTTTTCTTTTGCAGGAATATTCGACGATGAAGATGGAATATTGAAGTATGATATTGCAGATAGTGTGGATTTTTCTGCATTTGTGAATAGGGATAGTGGTAAGTTAGAAAATCCTGCTGTTGTGACATTATTTCGTGATAATGGTTTTACTGATACAGCTAACCTGTTGCAAAGTAATTCATTAGACAGATCTTTGTATGAAAAGGTCATGGGCGTTACAACCGTAGCAAAATTGTCAGGCAATATGGATATAGATTTTAATGCCAATCAAGTTAATATAATTGAATCCGACTTTCTGAAATTAGTATTTGCAACAGAACTTTATAACCAGCTTAGAAATGCTTTTGTGAATGGAAACAGGATATTGAATTACCTCCTTTCAAAAGAGTTGGATTATTATAATGATGATACCAATTCAAATATTATCGGAGAATTAGATTTGGTTCAGTTACTTGCCGTAAATTCCGGAGAAAAATTTGATAATCTTAGAAATAAACTTAATTCATTTCTTACTCCTGAAGAATTAGCTTTGTTTGAGAAGCATATTGACGAATTTACTTCTATAAAAAGGGTGCTTTGGCTTTTTAAGAAAAAAAGCTGGAGTGTAAAATTTTCGAGCAAATTTAGTGTCAGACATGAAGGCGAATATTTGACCAGTATCTTTTATAACGGAAAAAATTGTTCAAAGAGAATATGTCCGAACTGTGGTACGCATATATCAAAATATCTGGGTATATACAAGCAGAAAATTATTTCATTCATAGGTACACCGACAAGCGGCAAGTCTACGTTTATAAATGCGATTTACTATAAACTTATGCGCAGCAGCCATAAAATAAACGGAGCTATCGGAACATTGGATCAGTATGATCCTTATTATTCAGAATATGTCAATAATGCGAGAAGAATGGAGCAGAAATTTACTGTTAAAAAAACAGCAAAGGGTACATTTCCTGTTTTGTACTTATTGGTTAATACAGAACACGGTGAGAATGAAGAAAAGAAGGGTATATACACTTTTGTTGATGTTCCGGGAGAATATTTCTCAAGCGGTGGAAATGCGATAGCAGCAAAAGGCGACAATCTTAGGAGAATGGGTATAATGGCACACAGCGATGTAATGTGTCCTGTTGTTGCGATTGAACAGTTGCTGGGGTATTCGCCGTTTAAAGATGCGGATGCTGCTACATTGGCTGAAATAGAAGGTGATGCTTTGGCGTATTATTCTAATGTTTGCCAACAGCTTTATGATGGATTATTAAAAAATAATCGTTCTTGTGATGTAGTTCTTCTTATTTCCAAATCAGATGCTATTCCTATAGTCAATGATGGCGAGCCCGGCACAGATGATATGATTTTGAGGGATGGTGCAGAAGGTAGAATAAGAACCAATGTAAATCTTAATACATATTACACCCTGAAAGCAATGAGAAGAGATTCGGACAACGTATATTATAATGAGAATACAAACGTTATTGATGATGCAAAATTGAATGAATACTGCGAATTTTCGTCTAAGATGATGAGCATTAACAACAATCGCTGGCAAGGTGATATAACTAATATTTTTAGTAATCTTGTTGGTAGAACTAATATTAATACTCAGGATATAAGAGTATTTTTCCTTTCGTCATATGGATTTTACGCAATAAATGATATATCGGCGCTTCCTAAAGAAAAAAAGATTAAAGCATTGACGCAGATCGAAAAAATCGGTGATGACAAAGGAAAGGCAGAAAAAATCTTGAAGATTTTTAATAGTAATAGTTTAGCAAGTTTTGGCAGCGGTTTTGCCGATGACATAAGTATGAAAGTAAACCATGTACAGCCGTCAGGAATGTTTCTCGATATCAGTTTGAAATCGGATACATCAAAAAAAAGACCGGAATTGAAATTAAGCATGATGGATGATAAAAAAACTGGCAAGTCCGGTTCTGATATGAATTCAACAAATAATTCATCGTCACAAAAAGAAGATACTGTAGTTCCGGCATCCGCCAAAAAGAGCGGCAGGGGCAGGAGATCATCGGCGATACCTTCACGTGCTGATGTGAGCGGGAATCGCACCACTCCTGTACCTCCGGCAAGAAATAATAGCAGTGTTCAGAAAACATATGACGAAGATGATGATAGTGTATTGTTTTTCCCTGTAAGACCTTTGAATATAAATACAGGTAATTCGGAAAATACTGCTGATACCAGTAAGTTTAATGATGCTCATCCTGTTGCTCCTGTTCAAAGTCCTGTTCGTCCTGTTGCTCAGAATTCTGCTTATATGCCTGCTTCAGCTCCTGCAAAAGACAATGAAGGAGATTTCTTCAAGAATATTCAGGATTCTTACTCCAGAAGAGCTTCGCAGCCTATTCCACAGCCAAGTCGTCAGCCTGTTCCACAGCCAAGCCGTCAGCCTGTTCCTCAACAGCAGACTCCTTTAAGAGAGGAAGATCAAAAGAAAGCTTTGATACAGAGAAAAAATGAGGAACTTGATAAAATTTGTTCCGGACTTACTGTGGATGATGTCAAAAACAGATTTATAAATTATTATAAATCAGAGCATATGATGCATAATCCGGAAGGAATAAATATACTTTTGTACTATATTTTTGAAAAGACAAGGCTTATTTTAAGTCAGGATGATATCAGGGAACTCAACAGACTTGAAAATCAGCTTAGTGAAGCAAGAAGAAATCTTGGAAGGCTTAAAGAAAGTTTAAGAACAACTTTATTTAGAAGGGCTAATATTAATCATGATATAACAACAACAGAAAATCATATACGTGATTTGGAAGAAAGAATCAAAAGTTATAAGTTCTGATTTTAATGAATAATTTAAGTAAGGGGTGATATGAAAATGGGGAATATCCTTTATGGAGATTTAGGCTCAGAACGTATGATTTTTAATTATACATCTATATCTGAAACAGTGATTTCCGAATTGTACAGAAATGTGAAAACTTATTCATTCGGATACCGTTTGGTAGGAAACATTGGAATGTGGTACTATGTTAATAAGTATAACCAGAGGGGCGCAGGTTATATTTCGTGTGTATGCAATAAGTTGCCGCCGTATGACAGCGAGCATTATGCTGAAATGTCTTCTGCATTGATTTTGTTTGGTGTAAATTTTCATACGATTGAAGAGTTTGAAGAATCGTACAAAGATGGTTCATATGGATTAGTCCCGTATCAAATTTCTTATCCGGATGCAAATCATATTGCAGAAATGTATGAAAAACTTATGGAAATTTTGCCTAAAAACGGTAAAATGATAATATATATGCCTTGCGTGTACGGAAGAGAAGTTTTTATAAGTAATGCGGTAAATTTATTAGCACGTTTTTTTTACGTTTTGCCCTTAGGATTAAGAAATAAAATATCCTTTTCTATAGGAAATGAAAAGACTGATGACAATGCGAATATCAGTATCGTTGAAAGTCTGGAAAATATAAAATATGGCGATACTGTTATTGACTGTACAAAAGAGTCAGGTTTCAGAGCTGCATCAGAAAGTGTTGTTGAATATTGGACGAGTTTTTTCGACAACGATGATTGTATTGATGATGATATCGAGGAAATATTCGAGAAATGTGTAAATGATGACAATATCGTTGATCTTTATTCCAGATCTTTCAATATACCATACGGATATCTTTACAGATTAAGAAAAAATATGAGTTATAGTGATTATGCATCACTGAAAGAATATTGCAGAAAAACAGTGAATTTTGATAAATTGGGTGAATACTTTAAACTTGAGGTATTTTATGAAGAAGAAAGAAAAATGGAAGAGAAGAAAAAACAGGAACAATATCAGCAATTGCTGAGAAGGCAAGAAGAAGAAGAAAAGATGGAAGAAGAAAAGCGGAAGAGATACGAAGAGTCTATGAATGGTTGGCTCAGATATCTTGATGATTACGTTAAATACATGGGTGAACGAAATAGTCCGGATAGTAGTGATGAAGAAAAAAAAAGAGAAGAGTATGAAAAATTTATAAAATTCTTTGAGGTGTTTACGAAGATCGCCGAAACAAAGGCAAAAGAATATAACAAAGCATCAAATGATGATTCCTCAGCAGTAAACAAAAATAATCATTGGTCTTCTTCTAACTGGATAGTGCGTTACAATGAAGAATTGGTATCAGGGAATTTTCTTGATATACCTGTAGAATTTTCGCTTGATTACCAAGAACTGCTGACAAATGAACAGTCTCGTTCATATAATCCGTATTCAGGGCTTTTATTGTATCTGCGGTCAATTTATGCTGTTAATTATATTGATGAAAAAGAGAAATACAGGTTGGAATCAGAGCCGAGGGAAAGAGATGCAGCTTATGGATATTATGTTTCATATAATCATTGCTGCTACAAAAGAAAAGTAAGCAAAGTAGTATATTATGACAAAGATGGTGAGAAAAAAACAAGTGTTGATTATGAAATGTTTTTGAGTATTGCTTCTATTGTTTGCCTTTATGTTTTCTGTGAAGACATTACAAGAGATAAATCAGGGTTTGATAATTTGAATAAAGACAAGATTATGAAGTTGTTTTCAAGATATTTCAGAAAGGACGGTTATATTAACATTGCATTTTACCATTGTGTTTTCTTGTATGCATCAATTCTTGGACTGTTTGAAAATTATAATAAGAGAAAAGATAGAGTGATTGTCAGCAAAAGTGAACAGAATATATTTATGGAAAACTTTAATATTGCTAAAGCGTTTCAAAATTTTATGAATATTTTTGATAATAGAGTCTGTAGAAAGATATACGATAATACAATGAATTCTTTTGTTAACGAAGTCGGAAGACGTACTGAGAATTTTAATTTAAAGCAGCAATTCAAACAACTCGGATTGTAATGACGAAAAACAACAGTTGCTTCTTGTGAGCAGCTGCTGTTTTTTAGCGTACAGAAAAAGTATCAGGGAGCGAAATGCCCCCTGAATTTGTTTTTTTGGAAATTGTGTTTATGTTCAAGGCTTTCCGCCGGAATTTTTTGAGCTTACGTTGCTGTAATAAAGTCCGGATGAGAAATCCATATCGGAAGATGAAGAACCGGCTGAAAGTGTGTAAGACTTACCCTGTTCGAGATTCGGTGAAGAGTAAACCGCACACGAAAAACCTTTCGACGCTGTAAATGAAAATGCTGAGCCGTCATTGACAGATATTTCTGCACCGTTTTCGCTTGAAACGGAAACAAGTGCGGAACATTGTGTACCGCTGTCAAAATTGATTGCCATATCGGCAGAACCTATTGCAAGAACTGTACCGCCGGTTATGCTCGCTACACAGCCGCTGCCGTCACCTTTATCAATAGCACCGTTTCCGCTGGCGGAAGAACCTTCTATTATTACGGTACCGCCTGTTACGTATATAGAGCCGTTTGAGTCAAGTCCGTCACCTTCGGAATTTATATAAATATAACCCCCGTTTATTGTCAGTGACGCTCCTGACGAATCGGAAGACCATTTGTCATCGTCTGATGATGATGTATCAGACCCGCCGGAAGTGTTTATTCCGTCATCGCTTGAAAAAACGTTTACTGCGCCGTCATTTATCACAACATTTGCAGCTTCAATGGCTTCATATGACTTGCTTACTATAACAGTACCATCATTTATGTTTATGTCACCCTTTGCGGTCATACCATCATCTGATGTAGAAAGTGCGAGATTACCGGATTTGACGGTAATATTACCGTTGCTGTGAACAGCATCATCTGCTGATGAAATATCGACAGAAGCACCTGAAAAAGTTATATCTCCGTGACATTTTATACCCTTCTGTGAAGTGCTGCTGTTCTTTGAATTATCAGAACCTCCGCCGGAAGTAATTTTCAGTGAACCGCTGCGGAATTCTGCCGAACCGGTGAATTTTGCATTATCATCATCTGCTGTAACAGCTATTCCGTCATAATTTGTTGTAATGGTAAGATCGGTATTTTCGATGTAGAAATATCCGTTGTTATTTTTGTTGCTTACCTGAATACCGTCATGACCGGATGTTATATCGACAGAACCTCCGCCGAATTTTACTGAATCACTGCCCTGAATTCCGATATTTTCAGCATTAACAGAGACTTCTGAACCTGTTATTTTCAGGTCTTCCTTGCATACTATACCATGAAGAGATGATGTTATGTTAAGTTTGCCGCTGCCGTTTACAGTAACATCGTTTTTAGAATATATTGCGCCATCAATTTTTTCATCAGAAGAAGTGTTTGTGTATGTCAGGTTATTTTCGCCGACACACTGAATTATAAGTTTGTCGCAGGATTCTACATTTATACAGGCTGTGGAGTTTTTCATGGTCACATTATCAAGTATCAGATATATGTTTCCTGATTCGTTTGAATCTTTGATAACGATAGAAACATTTTCTGATGATCCTATGACACGATATATACCTTTTGACGTTATTGTTACCTGACTTCCGGAAGAACCTCTTGTTGTGTCCGAAATAGTACCTGTATTTCCCGAAAGAGTTATAGTTGCATTTTCTTTTTCAGAAGAAACATCCTTGAAGTCACCGTCGGCAAACATTTCCGTATTATAGTCTGAATTTTCTGCGGAAGACGAATCAGTATTTGACGAGGAATCAGAGGATATTGACGAAGTACTTGAAGTGTTGTTACCTACAGAATTTTCCGTATTGCTTGCAGATGAGTCGTTACAAGCTGTAAGACAAGCCGCTGACATTATTAGTGCAATAAAAAGTGCTGTGAATTTTTTCATAAACAAAGCCCCCTTTTCATTATAACTGATTCTGCTGTTCGGTATAGGGGAGAATAGCAATTTCAAGATTGCCGTTTTTTGTGCGAAGTTCATCAATGAAAGCCTTTTCTTCTGAGGGGTCTTTCATCTGAATTTTGAACGAAAGGCGGAACATAGAACCCATACCTGTAGTTTTTACTCCGGCATTTTCATAACTTGTGAGATAGTGGTTGAAAGTATCATCAAAAGCGCCTGAATATTCAAGTGATTCAGGAATAGTAATGCGGAGAAGTCTTTCCTGCATCATGCTCTTATGTTCAAATATTGGCAGAAGTGAGAGAATTATAAGTACAACAGACATACAGATAAGTATAATTACACCGTATGCAACGTAACCCATACCGAATGCTATACCTGAACCCATTGCTATAAGTATTGCAGCAATTTCTTCGGAACTTCCGGGAGCGCTTCTGAAACGTATAAGACCGAATGCACCGCCAACAGCAACGCCGGCACCTATATTTCCATTTACAAAAGTTATAACAGCTGAGACAATAAACGGAACTATTGCAACGACCATAAAAAATCGTTTTTTAGATCTCATGCGGAATGAGATAAGCCATGCAAACAGCAGACCGCTCAAAAGAGATGCGGCTGTCATGATAAAGAATTCGGAAACAGCGACGGGAGTAGAATAAATAGAATCAAACATAGTTTTCAGTTCCTTTCATTTTGTTTTTAGTAATTGCTGGCGGTAAGCTTCGCCATATTTTGAAAAGCTTCCCTTGTAAATTTTGCCCTTGTTCAGAATATCTGAAAGCCACAGCGGAACGGCTTGCTGTACTTTTACTTCGAGAATTGTATATCCGTCTTTCAGAAGTGAATTTCCGTCCATTGAAATACGCAGATCAAGATCATCGTATCTGTATCGGGGATTATGGTCAATTGTCAGACGCAAATCTCCGTCAGGTTCAAAATAAGCAACACGGTCATAAATTATCATGCAAGCGGGAACCAGTGTCTGATAATAATCACGGAATGTAGTGATTTCACGGTTTATCTGACCGCCGGCACATATATCACCTTCGCAGTCGAAAAATTTTTTTACAAGCGGAATAGTTGACTGTACACGGCGTTTATATACGATACCGTAAGCTTTTCTTTTCAATTCGAGGAAAACAGGAGATGAATCGGTAGCGATACCATATGACCTCAGACGAATTTTTTCTTTAAATGGAGGTTTTTCTATAGATGTGCGTATCAGTCTGTAATTTGGGGTATCATAATAAAGTGAGGCGATGGAGGTAAGACCGAACTTGTCTATTTTCATATGTCCCTCAACACTTTTTTTGAAGTACTCTGTTTGTTCGGGACTGAGAATATATTTCATTTCGTATCGTTTCATTACAACGATTGGATTTGCTACAGCTGCCATAAAATCACCCCCGTCAGAGATCAATTTTAAGATTGAACACACCGTTATTGACTTTTGCAGATGCTCTGCCGTTATAAGCGTTGACTGTTTGTTTTACATACGACAATCCGAGACCGATACAGTCTTTTCCAACGGCATTTTCAAGCGTGGTAAAACGGTCAAATATCTGGTCAATATTTCCGTCAGGGAGAGTAGTATCATTTTCTATACGTATGATAATTCTGTCACTGTTTTTTTCGAGTGTGAAACTTGCATAGCTTACAGAATATTTCAGCGAATTTGCTGCAAGTTCGGAAACAGAGCGCTTAATGCTGTTTTCGTCACCGGCAAATGTAACATCGGGTTTTATTGAAGTACGAAGTTCTATGCCTGCTTTGTTGAAATCATCTTTTTTACTATCAAGCACACGAACAAATATATCAGAAAGGTTTATTTTTGAAATTGAGTTTTCATCATGGAAAATACCAAGTGAACCGAGATCTTTTACAAGTGCCGTCATTTTCTTGACCTGCTTGTTTATGATATTTGTACATTCAGAAGGACCATTCTGTTTTTCAATCAGTTCAGTATTGGCATTGATTATAGTAAGAGGATGTTTGAATTCCTTTTCGACATTGGTAATGAATTGTTTCTGTTTGCGGTCAGATTCTTCAAGCGGTTTGAAAAGTTTTTTGCCTACACTCATAAGTATAAGCATACTCAATACAAGGAGAACTGCACCGCCGCAAAGTGAGATTATAAGAATACGATAGGAGGGAAGTAATTCTCTGCCCTGATCTATCACTGTTACGAATGTGAGTTTGTTGTCACGATAAACTCTGTAACGATAATTAACTCTTGTCCATCCTGTAATCCCGTCTTGTAATGATTTTGCCCATTCTGCTGCCTCACTTTCGGTATAAGCTGACATTTTGAAAGCTACTTTCTGAGCGTTGCCGTTTTCATCAATTGAAAATGTAAAGTAACGAACTGATGAGTCTGTTTCGGGTGAACCGGGTCCCATATTTCCGAAACCGCCAAGTCTTTTTTTAGCAAACGGTTCTTCTAATGCATGATCGTTAAATTCACCCTTATCCCTGTCAAAAGAACCATGAGAATTTGCGAGAATTTCTGTAATTCTGTCGGCATCTTCGCTTACCATTGTAAAGTTTACTATGTTTATTACCGAAAGCAGTACTGTCAGAAGGACAAAAACTGCTATTTCTGCGTATAACACAAATTTTTTTCTTGCTTTATCCATTCTCTGTCACCAACCTGTATCCGTCACCTGTAATATATTTTATCCTGTTTTTTTTGCCAAGTTGCTCCAATTTGTTATTAAGTGAGTTAATAAAAGGTTCTGCACGTTTGGCATCGAGCGGTTTATTTCCGATCAGTGTTTCTACTAACTTTATTTCCTGTGCAGTAACAGGTGTTTTACCGCAAAGTTTAAATTCAGAGGGTTGAATTTCGATATCGGATATACTGATCGTTTCTTTGGAATTGTAACATTTGATAACTTCGTTCATAAGTTCGGTCAGTTCATTCGGAAAAAACGGAAAAGCGAGATAAGCATTTGCCAATATTTCGCTCAGAAGTATTGATGAACTGATTTTCGTATCAAGAAGCACAATTGTGGGTATATTCTTTTCAGAAAGAGATAATATAAGAGTCCGGCAATCAATACGTGGAATTTGATGGCTCAGCACAACGAGGTCGAAATATTCTGTTGTTGTTTTTGTAATAACCTGAGTACCGTCAAAAACCGTGACAACCTCATGACCATCCAGTGAAAGTAATTGTCGGAAAGTAGAAAGAAAATCTCTGTCTGCTTCTGCGAGCAATATTTTCATAAGCACCACCTTTTGATAGAATGAATAATTATAAATCAACTATATCATATTTTTGGTGAATATTCAATAATTCATTCTGTTTTTTTTGATAGTATTATGATACATGATGCATTTAAAGAAAATATGCTGAAAATATTAAAACTTTTGGAAGAATAACTTAAAAATATTAAAGAAAACCCGACGTTCATAAATCAGCGCATTTGACTGAGTTTTGAATGTCGGGTTCATATTTGTTTTTTATCAGGTTTCAGACTGTTCTGATTTGTTTTTGTGGTCATCTTTGTAATGGCGGTACTTTATTATGAAGTAAAGCACTATAGAACGAAGTCCCACAATTGTTGCTCCGCCTCCGAGAAAAAAACAAAGCCATGACAGTGCCGGATTATGCTCAAGAAAATTGAGTACAATTCCGATGGCAAAAACAGGTATGCCTGCCGCAAGCGGAATAATGATAGAGGATACTTTATATTTCAATTTTCCGGCAGTAGTTCTTTCCTCATCTTCGGCGATTTCCTCAGGTGTTTTCGAGGCACGTATACGCACATTTGCGAGCATATAGATACCGATTATTATAAATGGCAGGGATAGAAGAATTATTATCCAGCCGCCGTAAGTCATTGTTTTGGTTTTTATCTGGGTCGGGTTGTCAGAAACACAATAGACTGTGATTTTATCTCCTATTTCCCAGGAAGTTTCGTACTGTCCGAGTTCAATATTATCGTAAAGATGACCATTAAATGTATAACTGACATAAGTATCAGTATATTTTACGTTTGAAACTGTAGGTTCATCTGATAGTTTGAAGCTCGTAATTGTTGCGGTACATTCTACAGCGTTTTCAGGTGTTTTTTGATCGACTGTTATTGCAGTTCCAAGTACGATAAGCGCAATGCCGAACAATATCAATAATATTCTGCCGAATTTTCCGAGATTGGAAACCGGTTCCATTGTGTCACTACCCTTCTATAGTATCTTTTCTTATAACTATGACTATCGTTTTTGAAACATCATTGTAGTGATATGAGTATACATAACTGCTTCCATAATTATTTTCAGTGTAATCCCATAACCAGTCATCAATGTTTTCCACAGCATTTTCATAATCGCTTTTTGAAAGGAATTTCAGGCTCAGACCGTCTGTACCTTCTTCTGTCAGATGAGAATCAAGTATCTGTTCAATTTCGTCTTTTCCCGAACCTTCTTCAAGAAGAAGTCCTTTTTCGCTATGATAGTTATATTCAAGTTCAGAACATACAGGAACTCCGAGAGAAGTATATACATCACTTATTTCACGGTTGTCAGCTATCATAGCATCATTTGCGTTGTAAAAGCCATAGTTTGGAATAGTTGTTTCTTCAATGCTTGTCTTAATGTTATCAACGGTGACATCAAGGTGATACCAGCTTTTGCCAATTTTTATAAGATTCCATGAATGGGTTCCAAACGGGTCATCACTGTCCCAATATTGCGGTCCGGAAACACAAATACATTCCTCGCCGAGCTTTCTCATAGACCACATAAAACCTTTGCATAAGCCTTCACATCTTGTGACACCCTCTATAAGAGAGCCGTAAGCTGAACCTGCATGGTCAGAATATACATCATACACACAGTTTTTGAAAAGGTAATCGTACAGATATCTTTCTTTTTCGAGAGTTGTTTTACCATCGAATTGATAATAGAGTTTGTAAAAAAACTGATCGAGTGTTTTCATATTTTCCTTGTATTCTGACTCGCTCATGTAATAGTTCAGACCAACACCGGAAACTTCGACCATAGCTGAATCTGCATATTCCGGATTATAGTCCCCGCTGAGATGTATAAGTTCAGGACAATCGTAGTTTATAAGAAACATAAGAGTCGTAAGGTCATCTTCGGAGATATTTTTATCAAAGCTGACGCTTGGTTTACATTCCTTTGCAGCGGTATATAATTTACAGAAATTGATTTTTTGTTCTTCGCTAAGTTTTTTAACGAAATATTTCTGCTCATAATCGTCTATTACAGAAGTGTCGGCTTTCAACGATTCAGGTTTTTTTACAGGGGTACTTACCTGAGATATTTCCGCTGTGCTTACGGGTTGAGAACTTTGTTGAGTATCAGAAGATTCTTCTTCGTAAGAACTTTCAGCATTTGAAGAACTTTCCGCTTCAGATTCAGATTTAGATTCGGATTCCGATTCCGATTCGGATTCCGATTCCGATTCCGATTCCGATTCCGATTCCGATTCTGTTTCGGCGGATGTTTCTTCCGGTGAAGGTTCGGACTCGTTCGGGTCTGATGGTGTATCGGGAATTGACGATACAATTATCTCTGAGGTGATTGGAAAATCCGGTATTGAGGAAGAATCCTCCGGCTGCTCGGAAAAATCAATGCAGCCGCTTAAAATTAAAGAGAGTATTGAGGAGAATAAAATAGCGACTCTGAATTTTTTCATAATATCCCTTCTTTTAATATGTTGTGTTGGATATTAACTTCATGAATGGAAATACTCAGGAGGAACTTGTGTCGGAATAATTGCTGTTGAAAGAGCCGTCACCGTACATTTTGAAAGAATCATCAAAATTTTCTGACGGGGAATTTATAGGCTGTGGTTCATAAGAACCGACATTGTAAGGATTATTCGGGTCAGTGTTTACGGTATTGAAAGGATTGTTGAGATCAAAATCACTGTTCGGAAACGGATTTTGTTGAGGTTCGTTATAGTTGTTGTAATTTTGATTTGGGTCGAAGTAATTTCCGTCAGGAGGAGGAGGCGAAGAATTTTCGTCTCCATAGCCGGAGTAAGTGGCAAACGGGTCAGAATAGCTGTTCATAACTCCATCGCTGAATGTATCGCTTGCACCGTAATCTATTTGAGTATCGCTCAGACCATTATCAACAGAGGCATCGCCCATAGTTCCGATTTCATCAGGCTTAGTGAATTTTGGTGTATATCCGTGAATGTTGCGTATCAAAGTATCAGTGTTTATAAAGCCGAGTACGAGAGAGCCGACAATCAAAAGTCCTATAAGTATATATGCGGAAGTATGATTTTCGTATTTGATTACCGGACGACAGTCGTAAGGATTGTCAGGGTCATACATTACCTCGATTTTTTGTCCGATATCAACATTTTTGAAGGCATCAGATGTTTCATCTATCTGAACATTGAAAGTGTCGCCCCAGTCAAACTTTCCGGTATTGAATGATAGGGAAAAAATATAGTGTACTGTAAAATCGTCATCAGTTCCCGAAGTATATACACTTTTTGAAAGCACTTCCGCCTTTGTGCGGGTTGCAATAGAGTCGAATTCTTTGAACTCTTTTTCGGAACCTATGATATTCAATAACAGTACTATGCCGACAAAAAGAAGAATAACAGATACAATCACAAGTGCTATAGGCGGTATGTTGAATTTCTTTTTTTCGTTTTCCGCTGTTTCAACCATAAAAAAATCTCCTTTTAAAAAGATCTGCATATTGTTTACATTATATCACTGTACCAATTTACTGTCAAGTTGTGGTATTTGCTGTAACAGGGTTTTTGAAGTGGAAAGAAACTGTGATTCCTTATACTTCTGAAAGGTGTGCTGACTCCTACGCCTGAACAGATACAGGCGGCTGAAAAAATATTGAAATATATTTGCATAAAAAAGCAGACTGAATCTCAATGGTTCAGTCTGTTGTTTTTTACAAGATAGTTTTCAGAAAATTCGTAAAGTAATCGGGCAGGGGAGAGGAAAGAGTCAGCGTTTCACCTGTACGGGGATGTACGAATGAAATATAGTAGGCGTGAAGGCACTGACCTTGCAGAGATGTTATGACCTTTTTCGGACCGTAAACAGGGTCTCCGGCTACCGGATGCCCGATTGATGCCATATGTACACGTATCTGATGAGTACGGCCTGTTTCAAGCGTTAATTCAAGATGAGTGAAACCGTTATAGCGTCCCATGACTTTGTAATGAGTTACCGCATTACGGGAATTTTTATCGGTGACTGTCATTTTTTTACGGTCAGTCGGATGCCGTCCGATAGGAGCGTCTACTGTACCTGTGTCATCTTTGAAATTTCCGTAGACGACAGCCTGATACTTTCTTGTAAAACTGTGTTCCTTTATCTGTTCGGCGAGAAGTCTGTGCGAAAAATCATTTTTTGCTACTATGAGCAGACCGCTTGTGTCTTTGTCTATACGGTGAACTATTCCCGGACGCAAAACGCCGTTTATGCCCGAAAGACTGTCGCCGCAGTGGTACAGCAGTGCATTTACAAGTGTTCCGCTGTAGTTTCCGACTGCCGGATGAACGACCATGTTTTTTGGCTTGTTCACCACCAAAAGGTCATTGTCTTCGTAAACTATTTCAATCGGTATATTTTCCGGCAATGCTTCCGGCAGAACAGGTTCGGGAATTTTTACAGTCAATACATCATTCTCACGCAATTTGTAATTCTTTGCGGGGATTTTTCCGTTTACCGAGACATTTTCGCTTTCAATCAGTTTTTGTGCTCCGGAACGTGTCATATCGGGGCAGTTTTCCGCAATATAAGTGTCTATTCGTGTGCCGGCACATGAACTGTCGGCAGTGAGTATAATTTCATTCATCTGTATTTTCTCCGTCAGGTAAATCTGTCTTGTTTTCCGCCTTTTCTTTCATTTCCGGAGCAATAAGAATACTTACAACAAAAAGAAATGCGCCGACCGTTATACAGTAATCGGCAAAATTACATATCGGCGGAAAAAACGAGACTGAAAGATAATCTATTACATATCCGCGAAAGATTCTGTCGATAAGATTTCCCAATCCTCCGCCCAGTATCAATGTTGATGCTGCATAGAAAAGTTTTCCGGAAAATTTATGTGCTGCCAGAAGATAGAAAAATATTCCCATCAGTGCGGACGTGACAATGATAAAAAAAATTGTTCCGTCCTGAAAAATTCCGAAAGCAGCGCCTCTGTTCTCAGAATAAACAAGGGAAAGTAATCCGTCTATTACGCTTACACGTCCGTTAGGGGAAAGATTTTCGTGAATGAAAAATTTAATTATCTGATCGGCTGCCGCAATCAATATGGCGGTGACGATAGGAATAACCATAAAAAACGCCTCCGTAAACAAAAGCGGTGCATATTAATACACCGCTTGCTTCAAATTATGCTGTTTATCTTCTTTTTTTCTTTTTCTTGCCGCTGTTCTGATAGTTCAAAGTTGATTTTTCAGCACCGTCATCTACTTTAAGAACACCGTTTGTCATTTTGAAAGAATTGTCGGGTAATTTTTCAGGTGACACAGATTCTCTGCGGTTATCTGTAACGTTTTTTTGGTTGCCAAAGCTTACTTCATCATTTGCGACCGTATCATTATTACTTACAGACTCTAATACCTCGGATTCGGATATACTTTCAACAGCACTGACCTCTGCGGAAGTTTCAGCTTCTTTTTCGGCAGAGTCTTCAACTACTGTTTCTGTTACAGCAGATTCTTCTGACATTTGGATATTTTCCTCAGCTTTTTCAGCAGAAGGTGTCAGTTCATTTTTTTTTAATGTTGATTTCACAGGATGATTTTCTTCCATAGCCGGATATTCATCATCCAGACGTTGTTTCTGTTCCTTGATGTTGGCTTCGTTTGATATAGAGTTTATGAGATTCAAATGTTCTTTGTAGATGGCAAACAGGGAGTTCTTGAACTTATTGGACTCTTCCATAAGTCTGAGGATATTGCTTTTCTGAGTTTCAAGAATACGGTTATTTTCCTCAATCTTACCGGAAGATTCACGCAAAGCTCTATTGATAGTTTCCTCGATTCTTGTATCAGTTTCTGCGTTCATTTTGTCAGCTCTTTCCTGAGCTTCTTGGACAAGAGACTCTGCCTTTTGTTTTGCCTCAAGCAGCATTTTCTCCGCCTTTTCATTAGCGTCAGCAATCTGTTCAGCAGATTTCTGTGTAGCTTCCATAACTATTTGTTTTGCTGTTTTCTGGGCACTTATAAGAGCACTCTGAACACTGTCTGCATTTTCTTTATACTTCTGAACCTCTTTATCCTGTTCTTCAATTCTGCTTTCCAATTCTTTGTTAGCGCGTTCAAGGCTTCTGACTTTTGCGATGACCTTATCAATAAAGTTGTCAACATCTTCTATTTTGTAGCCGCCGAAACCGGACTTTTTCAATGACACGTTTTCGATTTCATCTAAAGTAATCATGGGTGTTTCCTTTCTGTCGATACGGATTATTCAAAAATGTGGTTTTGTATTTTTGCTGTATATCGGGAATGGATTTTTGTATCAGAAATAAACATTATCACTGCCTACTTCGTCCATTGCATCCTGACCCGAAAGTGTTACATTGCTTGGCATTATTATAAAAGTATCTTCTGCTACTTTTTTTACATTGCCGTTGTTTGCATAAGCCACACCGCCGAGGAAATCAATGATTCTTCTGGAAACGTCCTTGTTTGTATCTTCAACATTGAGGATAACCGTATGCATTTGCATAAGTTCATTAGCCATATCTTTTACTGACGGATCAAATGCCTCCGGTTTAAACAAAACAAATTGTATAGTTGCGTTTGTATTCATATTCATAACATTACTGCTTTCTTCTGCATCATCTTCACCTGCAGATTCCGGTTGTATATCTTCTTCAAAACTTTCATCCTGCTGAGAATCTTCCGAAGTTTCTGTCTGATCGTAGAAATCATCGTATTCAACATCCTCTTCGGGTTGTTTGAGAATGCTCTTAAATTTGCCCATAAATCCTGCCATAATAAATTCCTCCTGAAATAAATCATCTGTATATCCTTGCGCCGAAAAGACGTGAACCTATTCTCACCATATTAGCGCCGGATAGAATAGCTCTTTCATAATCATCAGACATTCCCATCGAAAGAATGTCCATACATATATTATCTGATTTTTTTGTTGAAATGTCAACAAATAGTTTATACATATCGTCAAAAAATTTTGAAATTTCTTTTTCGCTGTCACAAATTGGCGGAACAGACATCAAGCCGCGTACTTTTATGTTATCGAGCAAGCTGATCTGTGCAGTGAGTTCTTCAAGATGTTCGCTAAGAACGCCTGATTTGTTTTCCTCACGACCTATATTTACTTCAATCAGCACATCTGTTGTCAGTCCGTTTTTCTGAGACTGTCTGGAAATTTCCTGTGCGAGTTTCAGACTGTCAACCGACTGTATCATTGACACTTTTCCGATTATCTGGCGAACCTTATTTGTCTGAAGGTGACCGATAAATTGCAGATCAGCTTTAGAAAGGTCATATTCGTCATATTTTGACAGCAGTTCCTGCACACGGTTTTCTCCGATTTCTTTCAAACCGAGAGAAATCGCATAATTAATGAATTCCGGTTCAACTGTTTTTGTTGCCGCAAGAAAATGTATATCTTCCGGACAGCGGCCTGTTTTCTGAGCAGCGTCAGCAATTTTTCGGGTAATTTCTTCATAGTTTGCACGGATATCATCCATTTTTGCCTGCTGTTCAGTCGACAATTTTCTTATCATAAAGATTTGCTCCTTCCACAACGACCTCATCACCCGGCTTTATAATGCCGAATTGTTTTGTCGGCAGTTCATCTTCACCTGGGGAAATCTTGCTTATAACATAATCGTCTCCGGTATGTATGTCGGTTATCAGCTTGAATTTTAATTCGTTTGCGATTTGTATATAAGCACCTTTTACGGTGATGGTTTCTTCTTTTTCATGACCTTTTTCGTCTGTTGTCGTTACTTGTATTTCACGTTCGTGGACAGCAGTTTTCGGGATGTAAATGCCACGGTATGTGTTTAGTACGATAGACATATCTTCTATACGGGCGTTGAGCATTTCGGAATTCATGTAATCGCCTTTCAGAACAACAACTGCTTCGGAAGTTTTTGTCTTCTGATTGATACTATGAAGTTCTACAGATATTATGCTGTTATTCACTGTAGGAACATCTATTCCGAGATCACCGGCATCTTTGATAAGAAGTGCTTCCTCAGCAGTTACTTCACAGGCAACATACCAGTACACCCCTTCCATTGTTTTACCGATAACATTTTCGGATACAGGTTTTTTCTGTACTTTATCATCGGAAAAAGCACCGGGCATTAGTTTTTCAAGATCAGCAGTTGTATAGAAATTTTCATAGCCATCGGTCTTACTTGAAAAAAATCCTGCGGAAGTTGACTGTATTTGTTTTCCGGCAGAAACTGAGGAGCTTTTTTTCATTGAACTTACTCTGTTTTGAAGTTCTTTGATCTTCTCCTCGAAATTTTCAATCTGTCCTGTGATTATCTGTCTTTCGTTAATGTCATAGAGAAGAGTTTCCGTATTTTTGGCGGCCTGAGAAAGATCCCTGTCGGCAGAATTTACATTTATCTGCGAAAGAAGAGATGCAATGTTTTTATCTATCTGGTCGGGAACTGCTGCTATTGTTTCAGCACTTGCGTTAAGCTGCTGGAGATTGCTTATCTGAGATTCAAGATCGTCTATTATCTGCTTGTCTGTAGCCTCATCCTCGTTTTTGAAAAGCGTTGCAACAGGTTCATGAAGTGACACTCTGTCGCCATCGTTTACATTATAGGAAATGAATCCGCTGTCTTTGTTTTCAATAAGTTTTTCGTCACGGATAAAATATCCTTTTGCCGGAATGGAATCGGATACAGTGCGTATATTTGTAGTTTCCGTCTTGATCTGTGTGAAGTTTGCCCTTACTATTACGGATGCTACATATATTAACAATGCAAGTGAGATCAGAATTACAGATATTTTCTTTATTACCTCAAACTTGTCTTTTTTTTCCACATTATCACTCCTGTCGAAAGTGGGAATATACTACTAATTCTACCACCTTTTATGGCTTTTGTAAACCTAAACTATAAATTGTTACAAAATTTTAACGTGAAATATTTGGCACATTTTTAGTTAAAACTTAATTATTCGGAAAAGTTGAAACTTAATAAGGAAAAAACTTGCAATTTCGATAATGATATAGTATAATAATTGAGGCATATTTGCTTAGTTATTCCGAAGGAAATTTTGGAAAGTGAAAGTATTAATTATTTAGGAGGATTTCTAAGATGATTACAGCAGGCGATTTCAGAAACGGCGTAACCTTTGATATGGACGGACAGGTTGTAACAATTGTCGAGTTCCAGCACGTAAAACCGGGTAAAGGTGCGGCTTTTGTACGTACAAAGATCAAAAACGTTATTACAGGTGCAGTAGTTGAAAAAACTTTCAACCCTAACGATAAGTACCCGACTGCATTTATCGAGAGAAAAGATATGGA
Source organism: uncultured Ruminococcus sp. (assembly GCA_902767155.1). Classification (GTDB taxonomy): domain Bacteria; phylum Bacillota; class Clostridia; order Oscillospirales; family Acutalibacteraceae; genus UBA1213. The sequence goes on from CACXGC010000051.1 coordinate 30,065, forward strand.
ATATATCTACAGCGATGGTGAACTTTACTACTTCATGGACAGCGAAACTTATGAGCAGATTCCGATCAGCGGAAGTGTTCTCGGTGATAACTTCAAATTCGTGAAAGAAAATATGGTATGCAAGATTATGTCATATAAAGGAAATGTATTCGGCGTTGAACCTCCAACTTTCGTTCAGCTTGAAGTAACTCACACCGAACCCGGCGTTAAGGGCGATACAGCTACAAATGTTACAAAACCGGCTGTACTTGAAACAGGTGCGGAAATCAAAGTTCCGATCTTCATCAACGAGGGCGATAAAATTCAGATAGATACAAGAACAGGCGAATATATGTCAAGAGCATAAGAATCTGCTTAATTTTGGAGGAAAACTGAAATGCAGCTTAGTGAAAAAGCAGCGTATATAAAAGGTCTTATTGACGGTCTTGATCTTGACCCTAAAGATAAACAGGCAAAAATACTCAGACTTATGGCTGATCTTTTGGGAGAAATGGCACTTGAAATAAAAGACCTTGAGCAGTGTTATGATGATGTCTGCGATCAGGTTGACGGTATAAGCGAAGACTTGGCAGGCGTTGAGGATGTTATCTACGATGAGGGAACTGACTGCGGTTTCAATTACAGCAAGCCCGATGAGTATGACAATCTTGAATATGAAGTTACCTGTCCGGAGTGTGGAAAGACTATCTGTCTGAGTGAAGAATCTTTGAATCAGGGCAGTCTTAAATGTCCTGAGTGCGGTGAAGTCCTTGTGTTTGACTACAGCGAGGACGAACTTGACGATACGGCAGATACAGAAGAAACATCTGAAGAGGAATAATAAACAAGCACAGCGCAGAATCTTGCAATGAGTACAGCAGGATTCTGCGTTATTGGTTAAACAGGGAGGCTCTTTTTATGCTTTTGCGTATGTTACGTTCCGGCAATGCGGATCTTTTTTCAGTCATAATTTACATCCTGTCTACATTGCTGACAATTTTTCTCGTTCTTCCGCTGCATGAATGTGCCCACGGTTTTGTAGCGTACAAACTTGGCGATGATACCGCAAAACGTGAGGGAAGAATTACATTGAATCCGCTGAAACATATAAACTATTTCGGCGCAGCTTTAATGCTGCTTATAGGATTCGGTTGGGCTGAACCTGTACCGGTTGACCCAAGAAATTTTAAAAATCCTAAAGCTGGTATGGCAATTACTGCATTTGCCGGTCCGCTTTCAAATATGCTTGCGGCAATAGTTGCCGGTTTGCTGAGCAACACTGTGGTTTTGTTGTATTCTAAAGAAATAATGCCGGCAGGTCCTGTTATAGGCAAGTATCACCTCATAATATATATTTTGTTGTTCTTTGAATTCCTCATACGAATAAATGTTGGACTTGCTGTATTTAACTTCATTCCCATACCCCCGCTTGACGGCTCGAAAATTCTTATGGCAGTTCTTCCCGACAGACTGATTATGAGTATTGCAGTATTTGAAAGATATATTTCTATAGGCTTGTTTGTGCTTATCATGATGGGCGGCCTGAACGGTATACTTGATGCTGCAACAGGCGTTATGTACAATTTTGTGGCGTGGCTTACATGGCTGCCGTTCTCATGGATATGATACAGGAGAATGAAAATTGGAAAAGATATCATACAGACTTGATGTATTCGAGGGTCCGCTTGACCTTCTTCTGCATCTTATTGAAAAAAACAAGCTTAACATATGTGACATACAAATATCTGAACTCCTTGAGCAGTATATGAACCATATTCAGGCAATGCAGGAACAGGATCTCGAAATCGCCGGAGAATTCCTTGATATGGCATCACGTCTTGTACAGATAAAATCGGCTATGCTCCTTCCTAAACCTGAGGAGGGTGAGGAACTGAAAAAAGAACTTTCCGGTCAGCTTATAGAGTATCGTAAATGTAAGCAGATTGCAAAAATTCTTGTACAGAATATCAGTTTCGACAGTTTCTGCCGTGAGCAGGAAAAAATAAAAGCTGATATGCGCTATAAACGTTCGCATGAACCTGAATATCTTGCAGCGGCATGGCTTGCGGCGGTCGGAAGGGGAAAGGCAAAAATACCTCCTTCCGAAGAAGCTTTTTCAGGTATCGTAAAACGAAGGATGGTTTCTGTAAGTTCAAAGATAATCGGTGTTATGAAAAAACTCTGGAGCGGAAAGAATGTGCACTATGACAGTATTTTTCTTGACGCTCAGGATAAGAGCGAACTTGTTGCAACATTTCTTGCAGTACTGGAACTGATAAAAGGGAAAAGAGTCAGGATAAACGGAGACGGCAATGACAGTGTGCTGGTGCTCGTAAGCGGCGGAAAAAACAGAAAGGGTGGGGATGATGACGGAGAGCAGTCTTAAAAGTGCAGTCGAGGCAATAATTTTTGCCTGCGGAACACCTGTCGAGGAAGAACGTATTGCACAGGCATTGGAAATTCCAAAAGGTAAAGCAAGTGAACTTTGTGCTGAACTTATGAAAGAATATGCGGACAGAAAAAGCGGTATCCGTGTTGTAAAGCTTGGCGAAAGCTGGCAGATGTGTACCGTCGAAAGCTTTGCGGACTGTATACGTACAGTGCTTGACCTCAGAAGAAATACACCGCTTTCACAGGCTGCTGCGGAAGTTCTTGCTGTTATAGCTTATAACCAGCCTGTTACAAAATCTTTTATAGAACAGGTGAGAGGGGTCGATTGTTCCGGTGTTGTTGCGAGTCTTTTATCAAGATGTCTTATCGAAGAAAAAGGTCGTCTTGAACTCCCCGGCCGTCCGCTTGTTTACGGCACAACAGAACATTTTCTGCGCTGTTTTAATATCTCATCCCTTGAAGAACTTCCCCCTCTGCCTCAGGACAGTACAGAGGACAGCGGTGAAATGCCATGAAAGTATTTCTTATTATTGTGGCTGTTATCCTTATTCTGCTTATACTTCCGCTCAGAATGAATATTGAATACAATGATGAACTGAAAGTCAGAATCGGTTATCTTTTTCTAAATTTCACTGTTTTCCCGTCAAAGCCGAAAAAGAAAAAAAAACCTGCGAAAAAGAAAACAAAAGAAAAAGCTCAGACTGCTGAAACTGAACCGACTGAAAATGCCAAGGAAAATAAAGAGAATAATTCAGGGCTTATGAAACGTTTTTCCGGACTGAAAGAAAAATACGGTCTGGACGGTCTTATAGAACTGCTGAAACAAATAGTGTTTGTTGTAACTGACGTAATGAAAGATTCTGCAAAGCACATGATAATAAAAAATCTTGTTATACGTGCGCTTATTGCAGGTGAGGACAGTGCAGATACTGCTATGAAATACGGTTATGCCTGCTCGGTCATTTATCCGGCAGTATCTATTCTTGATAATTCGTGCAGGCTGAAAAAGCACGAAGAGGAAATCATTGCCGGATTTCTTTCCGAAAAAACTGTTGTTGAATTGAGCATGACAGTTAAAATTACACTTTTGCTGCTCATAGGAATTGTGTGGTCTGCGTTTTTCAGACTTGTTAAAATACTTGCAAAAAATCGCTGATTGTTATATACTAAAAGCATTACAGAAAAGGCGGTGTTTATTATGAGTGACCATCCTATTCATGGACTGATGGATACTACTCTTGAGAAAATTAAACAAATGGTGGATGTTAATACGGTTATCGGAAATCCGATTGTGACTCCCGACGGAACTACTATTATTCCGGTTTCAAAAATCGTTTACGGATTCGCTTCCGGAGGTTCTGAATTTGCGAGCAAAAATCAGACAAACGGAAATCTTTTCGGTGGCGGCGGCGGTGCCGGTGTTACTATCAATCCTGTAGCATTCATAACTATTTGTCATGGTGATGTGAAATTGCTGAATATTGCGTCTGATTCAAACGAAAAGGCTATTGCTTTAGTTCCTGAAATGTTTGATAAGATTGTTTCACTCATTAAAAAGGATAAAAAGAAGGATATTTCTGATAAAACAGAGGAAGGTCTTGAAGACCCGAAAGTATGAGTCTGCAATAAAGCTTTCAACATTGCATATATTTATAAAAAATGCAATGTTGGAGGCACGTTATGAAAAAAATAGTCATGTTTGTGCTTGTGGTCAGTCTGATACTAAGCGGCTGTACTATGGCACAAGATTTGCCTGTACAATCTCCGATAAATTTATTTTCGGAAGTATCTGTGCAGGATGTTCTGTCGGAAGGTATGTCGGACAGTGCTTCGGCAAGCGTTGTTATGATTGCCGACACCGGTGATGTACTTTATGGGCATAATATTCATGAAAAAAGAGCGATAGCAAGCATCACGAAAATCATGACGGCTGTTATCGCTCTTGAATATGCAGCAAAGAATGATATGAAAGTCAAAGTAACTGAGGAAATGTATGCCGAAGGTTCAAGTATGTATCTGAAAGCAGGGGAGATTCTGTATCTTTCCGAAATTGTCAAAGGTATGATGGCAGTATCGGGTAATGATGCTGCTAATGCTGTGGCGATTGCAGTTGGAGGTACAAAACAAAAGTTTGCTGCAATGATGAACCGCAAAGCTGTGGAAATTGGCATGAAAAATACATCTTTTGTTACTCCGTCGGGACTTGATGATGAAAATCATTATTCAACAGCTTATGATATGGCGCTGCTGTGTGCCTATGCAATGAAAAATGATTCTTTTCGGGATATTGTTTCACAGAAAAGTGTTGACGTGAGTTACGTTGAACCTGTCGGAAAAATGCAGACACTTTATAATCATAACAAGCTGCTTTCTCTTTGCGATGGCTGTATCGGTATCAAGACAGGTTTTACAAAAAAGGCAGGTCGTACTCTGACATCATGCACAGAACGTGACGGTATACGCATAATAGCAGTTACATTGAATGATGGCAACGACTGGAATGACCACTGTAAGCTGTATGATACTGCATTTCAGAAAGTTGAAAGAATATGTGTTGCTGATAGGAAAAGGAAAATAGAAATACCGCTTGTCGGGGGAGAAACTGAGACAGTTTTTCTTGTGCCTGAGAAAGAGTTATTTGTAACAGTGCGTAAAGGTGAGAAAGAGTATGTTTGTGAACAAATCTATGCACCGAATTTTTTATATGCACCAACGGAGAAAAATACTGTCGAGGGACGAATTGACTATATCATGAATGAAAAAGTTGTCGGCAGTGTCAGATTGATAACAGAATGAGGAGAAACGTATGGAAAAGGAAAGTAAACTTATAAGACTGCAAAAAATTATTGCAGATGCCGGAATTGCCTCCCGAAGAAAAGCGGAGGAACTGATTGAAAGAGGTGCAGTTACCGTAAACGGCAAAAGAGCCGGACTTGGTGATAAAGCAAATCCGGACAAGGATAAAATCGTTGTAGCCGGCAGAGAAATTGTTGTACGCCGCAACAGCAAAAAATATTATATAATGCTCCACAAGCCGAGAGGATTCATTACTACAATGAGCGATGAGGGCGGAAGAAAATGTGTAGCTGAATTGGTTGATGATATTCCGGCAAGATTGTTTCCCGTCGGACGACTTGACAGGGAATCGGAAGGATTGCTGTTTATGACGAATGACGGAGATTTTGCCAATATGATAAGCCACCCGTCAGCACATTTTGCAAAAACTTATCGTGTTACGGTACATCCGAAAATAACCGAAGACCAGCTTACTAACCTTATGACAGGCGTTGTTATTGAAGGCAGAATGTCTACCCCGAAAGCTGTGAGAGTTGTAACTGATGAAAAAGAGAGGACAGTTCTCGAAATAATTCTCGAAGAAGGCAGAAACCGCCAGATCAGAAAAATGTGCGAGGCGCTCGGACTTGAAACTGCAAGATTGAAACGAATCGCTATAGGACCTATAAAACTTGGTATGCTGCAACCCGGAAAGTGGAGAGAACTTCGTCCGGATGAAATGAAAAGTATAGCTGCATACCATAAAAAACTCATGAATAAGTCGTAAGACAAAAGAACATGGCTGTCGCAGAAAAAATTCTTAGTGCGGCAGCCATATTTTTTTATCGTCACCCAACAATGAAATTATAAGTTTTCAGCGATATTTTTTCCGTTCTCGATATCCGTAAGCAGGTCAACTCTGCGCTGATGTCTGCCGCCTTCAAATTCTGTAGAAAGGAATATATCTACCATTTTTTCTGCGAGTTCCTGAGAAACAACTTTTTGTCCCATGCATATAACATTTGCATTATTGTGTCTGCGTGTCATTTCCGCTAACATTTCATTAGTGCATACAGCAGCACGAACACCGGCAACTTTATTTGCTGCCATAGAAACGCCAAGTCCTGTAGTACAGCAGATAATTCCGAAATCACATTCTCCGTCTGCAACTGCTTTTGCAGCAGCATAGGCAAATTTAGGGTAATCTACTGATTCTTTTGAAAAACATCCGAAATCTTTATAATCTATTCCTTTTTCTTCAAGATGTTTTTTCAGTGCTTCTTTTAGTTCAAAAGCACCGTGATCTGCTCCGATTGATACTTTCATGTTTTTTCTCCTTTTTTCTCCTTTTTCCTTTTATTCTTTTATTGTTGTTTTGCCAGTCTTGCTTTAAGTTCTCTTTCCGCCTGCGGCAAACGAAGGTAAATCGGCATAAGCTCATCTGAACTGCAAAGGCGGTTTTCATCTGCCATTTTCATTGCTGCAAGAGCAGTACCATAGGCGTGTTGAAAACGTATATTTTCCGGTACAAGTCTGACATTATCAAAATTGCTGAATGACTTTGTACAAAGCTCTGCGCCGTCACCTGTAAGCATGATAGTTTCATTGTATTGTTTAAGCTCTTTTCCAAGCTGTTCGATACTCATGGCACGGTCTTCCGTCAATCTTTCGGGAACGCCGTTATTCATGCGGAACAGAGCGTTATAAACTTGCTGACATCTTGCGTCCATAACAGCGCATATTATACTGTTTTCATACGGCATAGTATACGCCATAGCCTCAAGTGTAGAAACTGCAGCGCACGGTTTATCAAGCGGCATTGCCATTCCTTTGACCGATGCCACTCCTATACGCACACCTGTAAATGACCCCGGACCAGCATTAACAGCAAAGATATCTATGTCGTTCACATCAACAGCTGATGACTTGAGCAGAGAGGATACTATCGGCATAAGAGTCTGGCTGTGGGTCGTTTTTATATTCAAATAAAATTCTCCTCTAAGTCTGCCGTCTTCCAGCAAAGCCGCCGAAACGGGTGAGGCAGTCGTATCAATCGCCAGAATTTTCATAATTTTCTGTTCCTTCCATTATGATTTCTCTTTCATATTCACCTACAGTATTTATAGTAATGTTAATACGTTCTTCCGGCAGAAAAGGCTCGATATTTTCGCTCCATTCTATGACCATGATACCGTTATCGAGATAGTCAAAAAATCCCGTTGTATACAGGTCATCCCACGTTGTGACACGGTACATATCAAAATGATATATCGGGAATTTTCCGCTGTATTCATTCACGAGGGCAAATGTAGGACTTGAAACGCCTTCATTTACACCAAGACCTCTTGCAAGACCTCTTGTAAATGCGGTTTTTCCTGCACCAAGACCGCCGAACATTGCGATAACTTCTGTACCGTTCAGCGTGTGTGCGAGTTTTTCGGCGATAATTTCCGTTTCCTCAGGTGAATGTGTTATGAATTTCTGCAAAAAAATCCTACCTCTTTCCTCAGAAAAGACCAGTGATCTTTCCGCTTGAATCTACATCTATTTTTTCCGCAGCCGGTACTTTAGGCAGACCGGGCATTGTCATTATTTCGCCGGTGTAAACTACTATAAAGCCTGCGCCGTTTGAAAGTCTGACATCTCTTACAGTAATGCTGAAACCTTCCGGTTTGCCGAGAAGAGCAGGATCGTCAGACAGTGAATACTGGGTTTTTGCAACACAGATGGGAAGTTCGGCAACATTCAGCTTCTCAATTTCTGCGAGAGCTTTTTCAGCCTGTTTTGTGTATATAACGCCGTCAGCGCCGTAAATATTCTGTGCTACAGCTAAAATTTTTTCCTTTGTACCCATATCATCGGGATAGATAGTACGGAAAGAGGATTCTTTTTCAACGGCAGCTACAACTTTTTCTGCAAGTTCTTTTCCGCCCTTGCTTCCTTTTGCGAAAACTTCTGACATTGCGAAATCTGCGCCCATTTCTTTGCAGTAGCTTTCGATATAGGAAAGTTCTGCCTCACTGTCACTTGCAAAACGGTTTATCGCAACAACAGCCGGAATACCGAATTTCTGCATATTTGAAATGTGCTTGCCAAGATTCACGATACCTTTTTTGAGAGCATCAAGGTTTTCTGTTCCAAGTTCTGCTTTTGGCACACCGCCGTTATATTTGAGCGCTCTCACGGTGGCAACAATGACAACTGCCGAGGGAGTAAGACCGGCTTTGCGGCACTTGATATCAAAGAATTTTTCTGCTCCGAGGTCAGAACCGAAACCGGCTTCCGTTACACAGTAATCAGCAAGTTTAAGAGCAAGTTTTGTTGCTCTTACAGAGTTGCATCCGTGAGCAATATTAGCAAACGGACCACCGTGAACAAGTGTCGGAGTACCTTCGAGTGTCTGCACCAGATTAGGTTTTACCGCATCTTTAAGCAATGCAGCCATAGCGCCGTCTGCTTTCAAATCTTTTGCGTAAACAGGTTTACCGTCAGCAGAATACGCAACAAGAATATTTCCAAGGCGTTTTTTCAGGTCATCAATGTCGGAAGAAAGGCACAAGATAGCCATAACTTCACTTGCAACAGTTATAATAAATCCGTCTTCACGCGGAACACCGTTTACTTTTCCGCCAAGTCCGGCAACAATATTTCTGAGTTCTCTGTCATTCATATCAAGACAGCGTTTTATCAGAATACGGCGGACATCAATGTTAAGGCTGTTTCCCTGCTGAATGTGATTGTCAAGCATGGCACAGCAAAGATTATTAGCCGCTGTTATAGCGTGCATATCTCCGGTAAAATGCAGATTTATATCCTCCATAGGAATAACCTGTGCATATCCGCCGCCGGCAGCACCGCCCTTTACGCCGAAAACAGGACCAAGAGACGGCTCACGCAATGCAATCATTGTCTTTTTTCCTATCGAAGAAAGGGCATCGCCAAGACCTACTGATGTAGTAGTTTTGCCCTCGCCGGCAGGAGTCGGGTTTATAGCTGTCACAAGAATGAGTTTTCCGTCGGGACATTCAGAAGTACGGCTGATAAGTTCCTCGGAAAGCTTAGCCTTATATTTTCCGTAGTATTCGAGTTCGTCTTCAGTAATGCCGACTTTTTCAGCAATTTCTCTGATAGGTTTTATATCAGCCTGCTGAGCTATTTCAATATCCGTAAGCATTATCTTACCTCATTTCTGTAATGATGATTTTACAGTACGGCATAAAGCCGCATTGCATGATATCCTTATTTTATCATAAAAATAAGCAATATACAATACAGCTTTTAGGAAAATATTTCAGCATGGAAAAGTATTCCATCATCACTATTGACTTTTTAGGATAAAAGTAATATGATTGAATCAGAAATTTACGCTTAGGAGTGAATCAAAATGAAAAACAAAAAGTCGGCACTTTCTCTTGTTCTAACTGCGGCAATGCTTGTTTCAGTTGTTTCAGCTGTACCGATGACGGCATCTGCTGTAGAAGAAGAGCATACCTATGAAACAAAGCAGGTTCATATATACCGTGAAAGTATGGATGAGGATGAGACTATAGAATGTAGGTTCTATGATGATCTCCCCGATATTCCTTATGTTGATTTTGCTGATTACTACAAGACAATATTTGACGGTGAAACTGTAGTTAGCAAAACAGGCGACCACGTTTTCAAGATTACTATGAAGCCCGATGATGAGCAGGCAGAACTGAATACGGAAAGTGACACAATGAAAATGGATAATATGACCACTTTCCTTTCAACACCGGAATACAATGTTTCTCATGTCAAAGAACAGACAAAGAAAGACGCACCATATATGGAGCTTGTTTCTGTTGAATATGATCCGTCTGTTGCAGTTCCGAAAAGTCTTGATTTCTACAAATACGATATTGATATACGTGAGGAGGACGGAAAAGTTTATTTTCCTGTTCCTACATTGAGCGATATGTTCGCCGGAGAGTCATATATTGCGGTCAATTACAACGGTGAAAATATCTACCTGAACGACTATGATAAAATGGGCGGCGGAAATGCAAAGGATACTGATACCCACTATTCCGACTATTTTTACACTCATGACAGAAGCGATACTATGATAAAATTCAATTACAATGAGCTTTGTTTCAACTTCGATAACTGGTACGGCTATCCGCTTCTTCACAGCGAATTTACCAACAGAATGAAGGAAGTCGGTCTTGATAAGGCTCTTGAAGAAATGTATCCGGATATTAAAAAAGATCTCTTATCAAAGGATAAAGTGGATTATCTCTGGGGTATTATCTGTCTTACAAATTTTGCGTTGGCAGACGGCGGTCACACTAATTTTATCGGTTCTGAAATGTCATCAGAATTGCAAGATGTACCGGATATGATGAATACTCTTTTGAAAAAATATGAAGAATTTTATGTAAATTCCGATAATCCTTATGTGAAAAAACAGGAAGAAGTAATAAAGGCTATGATAGGATGCAGTATCGAAAAAAGCATGAAGTTTTATGATCCCGATGAGACAAAGGAATTTAATGCCGGAGAGGAAAGTATGGATTATTCTGACGGTGATATGCCGACAGATTATGATATGGATGATGAAACCAGCTATGAAGATTATGACCCGAGTGATGACTACGATTACGAAGATTATGATCCGGCTGAAATGTTCGCAGATATGTCAGATGATGAAATTCTGAATTTTATGAGTGCGTACAATGTATCCGGCGATACAGCAATGATAAGCTTTGACAGCTTTACGGTAGATCCTGATGCTATGCGTGATTATTTCGCCGGAAAATCAAGACTTCCTTTATGGGCGGATACATTTGCACTTGTTAATACCTGCCTTGAAAAAGCAAGTTCTAACCCGAATATCAAAAATATTGTTTTTGATGTTTCTTCAAATTCCGGCGGAGATACTCTTGTTTTGATGGCAATCGTCGGAACTGTTCTGGGCAAGGCTGAACTTGTAATGACAGATATAAACACACAGCAGGATATCAAGTATACTTACAGGGTTGACAAAAATCTTGACGGTAAATTTGACGAGAAGGATGACGAGGTTGATTACAGCAACTTTAATTTTGCCGTACTGACAAGCGGCGGTTCATTCTCTTGTGCAAACGATTTCCCGTCAATTATGAAAGATAATGGTGTTATGACTATCGGTGAACGCTCGGGCGGCGGAGCTTGTGCATTTTTAATCAGATCAACCGCAGATGGTTTCACATACACTATTTCCGGTAACTATATTCTGAGAAATGCAGCAGGTGAAAATACTGATGACGGCGTTCCGGTAGATGTTGACCTTGTGAAGTTCAACGAGGACGGCGAAAAAGATTACTCAGGATTTTTTGACATTGATAAACTGGGCGCAGAAATGCATAAGTTCTACGGCACAGAGCCTGTAGTTGATGTAAGCGAACAAAGCGAAGAGTCAGAAGAAGTAAGCGAAGTGTCTTTACCGGAAGTATCCAAGGAAGAATCTGTGATTGGGGATCCGCCTGCACCAAAACCTGAAATCAATAATGTAAAAGAAACTGATGAGCCTTCAGACTATGAAGTATCAACCGATGAACCTTTGACTGTCCCGACAGGAGATTCACCGGCAGCGCCTATACTTCTTTCCGTTATGGGAGCAGCTTTATTGACCGTTTTGGCTTTTTCAAGAAAAAAAGAAAACTGATTCTCAACTATAAAAAGTGGTAGTCAGACAAAAAATCAGACCGGGCTTTATCGTTCGGTCTGTTTATTTTGCACGAAAAATGTTTGAATTTTTTGTTGGACTGAACCGGCATTTGAAAAAAATTAATTTCCATAAATTTTACTTTTATTTGTTGCTGTAATATGCTATAATATAAGAAGTCGGTCATATTATAGTTTGCGGAAGGAGAAAGTTATGCTGGAACGTATACAGGCATGGGATAATCGTATGCTTACCAAGATTTCTGCAAGGCATACAGATAAACTGAATAAGATTATGGTTCTGGTAACGAAAACCGGAAATAACGGCTACATATGGTTTGCGCTTTCGATTCCGCTGCTTCTTGTTAATCGTTTCAGAATGATAGGATGTACTACTATACTCGCTATGCTTATAAGTGGTCTTGCCGGAGAAATTACCATAAAACATATTGTTGGAAGAGTGCGCCCGTGTAATAAGGATTTCGGGAAAGATCTTCTGATAAAACATCCGGCACATTATTCATTTCCGTCCGGTCATACGTCTTCTTCGTTTGCGGTGACTATGGTGATGTTTTTTATGCTTCCGGTAATGTTTGTGCCGGTTCTTGTGTATGCTTGTCTGATGGGTTTTTCAAGAATGTATCTGCTTGTACACTATCCCACAGATGTTATTGCCGGAGTTGTGCTCGGAACGATTTGCGGTACAGTGGCAGTTTCGGTGTCGCCTTATATCCCGTTTTTTACTTTCTGAAAATAGTCTGCCTGATGATTTTGGTTCGTCAGGCGATTTTTTTACGCACTTTTGCTGTCTTCGCTTATCTCACGTTTCAGGCGGCGTATGATCTTCTTTTCCAGACGGGAAATGTATGACTGCGAAATCCCCAGCATATCGGCAACTTCTTTCTGAGTGTGAGGCTTATTTCCGTTAAGTCCGAACCTGAGTTCCATTATGGTCAGTTCACGGTTTTCAAGGCGGTTTACTGCCTCAAGCAGCTGATTTTCTTCCGATTCCTTTTCAATGCGCATATTGACCATGTTACTGTCGCTGCCGAGAATATCTGCGATAAGCAATTCATTCCCGTCGTAATCAACATTCAAGGGTTCGTCAATCGAAATTTCGTTCTTTTGCTGAGCTGATTTTCTGAGAAACATAAGTATTTCGTTTTCTATGCAGCGTGAAGCGTAAGTAGCGAGTTTTATGCCTTTTTCGGGACGAAATGTGTTTACGGCCTTTATAAGTCCTATTGTGCCTATAGAGATCAGATCTTCTACACCGGTGTTGGTACTCTCGAATTTTTTAGCAATGTAAACGACTAATCTCAGATTGTGGACAATCAATATTTCTCTTGCTTTCTCATCACCGTCAATTATTTTTTGCAGAAACCGGTTTTCTTTTTCTGTACTGAGCGGAGGCGGCAGTGTTTCGGGACCGTTTATGTAATAGATCCCCTCGTTTCCTATGATTATTCTGCCAAGTTTTTCTATTTTGGATATGACAGATCCGGAAAAACTATTCCATCTTTTCAAAAAGATACATTCCCTTCTTCAATATCATTTCGGATAGTTAATAAAGAAGTGCCGACGGCACTAATGCCTGAATTTCACCTGTGATTTTATCATTTTCACAGATAGCAATGTAAGCTGATACACGATAGTTATTTTTCTGTTCCGTTATGATTATTTTTTCCGCACGGAATGCCGGCAGTAAACCGTCTCCTCCAACAGAGGAAAACGGTATAAGACGGAATCCGCTTTGCAGAGATTCATTTGTACAACATTTGATTTCGGGAAATACTTCTTTTTTTACTACTATTACAGGATCGCCTGAGAACGGCTCTCTAAGGGTGTTGCCTGTATCAATTTTTCCGCAGCAGTTTTTTTCTTTTCCGCAGTACGATATAGTAAGTGTACAGCAAGAGTTTTTTTCTGATTTTCTTCCGGTTATGCGAACTGCTGCCCGCATTATAAAGTAGCAGAATAATGTTGTTATGACCAGTACGTGAGGGGGGACAGCAATGTATACGCTGCTGTTGCGTATCATAAGATTTTCCGGAGAAAACAACATCCATATTGCAATCATTGCGCCACAATAGCAAAAACTTACGAGAAAGAAAAAAATTGCCGTGCGGAAAAATAATATTCTGCTCATAGGACAAAATGCCGCAGCTACTACAATGCAGGCAGTTATAAGACTTGTAACCATCGACAAACCTGATGATATCGGCGGCAGCAGAATTACAAAAGAACATATTCCGCCTGCCGCCGCACCAAGCAAGAGCCGTTTTCTTCTGCAATCTATGCCAAGAAAGTACTTTACTGTCAGAAGAATTATATAGTCGATCACAAAATTGATACAAAAAAGAATATCAACATAGATTGTCTGTATATTATATCCTCCTTTCGCATAGGATTATATCACGGCTCTTGTAAAATATTTGTCTGATTTTATTTCAACTGCTTGCCTTATTGATATCTTCTGCACCAAGACCAAAACTTATAGACAATGCTTCATCTACTTTGTACATATCGTAAGAATTCAGAGATCCCATTTTTTCTTTAAGTCTTGTTTTGTCAATAGTACGAATTTGTTCGAGTAACACTACAGAATCTTTTGACAATCCGCTGCTGTCCGCATAAAGTTTTATATGTGTCGGCAGTTTTGCTTTTGTTCCCTTGCTGGTAATGGCAGCGGCGATAACAGTGGGGCTGTAGCGGTTTCCGACATTATTCTGAACGATCAGTACAGGTCGTATGCCGCCTTGTTCCGAACCTATTACCGGACTTAGATCTGCATAAAAAATATCTCCTCTTCTGATAAGCATATGTTTTCACGCTCCGAATTTTTATTTTGTGTGCTGCTGTTATTTTGCCCTCAGGGACAAAAATTAATCACGTGCTTACAAAAATCAGCACATTATATATTATTCAGAACTGTATTGCTTTGAGCCATAAAAGCGATTTTTTTATGTATTCCTTTTTTCCCTTTCCTCATTAACTCCAATATGCTGTCTATAAGCCGTGATAGTTAATTATATGCGGTAATTTATGATTTAATGCAACATTATTGTTTTATTGTGTATGCAGCATAAAAAATGCCCGGATTCATAAAAGAATCACAGGCATTATACATCAGTAAAGAATACTGCCCTCGGCTGAGAACAGTAATTTTATCGGGTAGGGGCTAAAATAACATCCTTTGAATTTTTTAACCTAATATTTCAAAATCATTCGTTATAGAGATAGTATCCTGAACTTCGGGAATAGTAGTAGTTTGTTGGATTGCCATAAGATCACCCTCAGTTTCTGCATTTATTAGATTCAGCCAATCTTCCATACGCTTATTTTTCCTATATTTGCCAACTTTTTTTAAGTTCAAACTATAAATGAGCAAATCTGAAAATTACACAAAAAAAGGAACCCCTCCGCCTCGCTGACGCTCAGCACCTCCCCTAAAGGTGAG